>JBBSOC010000040.1:0-20645 GCA_038260095.1 Mycobacteriales bacterium
ACTGGTATCGCCGAATACATTGAAATCTTCTACAACCGGCAACGACTCCACTCAAGTCTCGGCTACCAAACACCACAACACATCGAAAACGAATACCGAAAAAACACCAAATAACCTGTCCGAAAAACTAAATACCCCTCAGAACCCGGCCGTAGTTCTTTGAGGTTTTTAAGCTGACTACCTGAGATGGTGTCTACCATCGGCCGTCCAGCTTGTGGCCCGTTATCAAGTACGTACGTAATTGCTGCCGCTATCTGTTGGGCTGATCTTCTATCTTCACGCCAATCATGAAGCCACTCGCGCACCTGCGGATGAATCACTAACTCCCAACCGACCACACGAGAAGAATACATTCATTGTGATGCATAGGTCAAGGAGGGAATATTTCGGCCTGTGAGCTTCCGTCGCTCCCTAATCACTAAGTAGCGCTGTCGCTACCAAGCCTCTTGTTCGGTATTTTTACTGGTGGCAGGTGTTGGGTTCGAACCAACGTAGGCTATGCCGGCGGTTTTACAGACCGCTCCCTTTGGCCACTCGGGCAACCTGCCGCGCCCGGTACATACTCATAACCGGGCTGCAGGCAGGATAGCCAATAGCAACCAGGCCCCGGCGCGCAGACCCAGCTCAGCAGAGCCAGGCTAAAGTTATAAAACGTCATGTTACATTATCTAGGAGTTTCCATGGCCGATCCTTCCTTTGACATTGTGAGCAAAGTAGACCGCCAAGAAGTCGACAACGCGCTGCAGCAGACATCTAAAGAGCTCAAGCAACGCTACGACTTCCGAGGTACGAACGCCGGGATCGAATGGTCAGGCGAGGAAGCCGTGGCGATTCACGCCGAGTCCGAAAATCACGTACGCGCCGCGCTCGACGTGTTCAAAGAGCGACTGGTCCGGCGAAACCTCAGCATCAAGGCCTTCGAGTTCGGGGAACCGGCGCTGTCGGGCAAAATCTACAAGCTTTCCGGAAGTCTGCGGCAAGGCATCGACTCCGACAACGCCAAAAAGATCGCAAAAAAGATCCGCGATGAAGCCCCTAAGGGCGTTCAACCACAGATTCAGGGCGACCAGCTGCGGGTATCCGGCAAGAAGAAAGACCAGCTACAAGAGGTGATCAGCCTGCTCAAAACAGCCGATTTCGACATCGCTTTACAGTTCACCAACTACCGCTAACCACAACGCAGCTTTTTCAGGGAATTTCAGGGAATTTGTCGCCCAAAGGCCTTATTTTTTGACGATTTCCCTGAAAACGTCAGGTGCGCTCGAAGCCAGCTCCGGGCTCACGAGTCGATAGGCGTCCATAGCCGTTCTAGCGGCTGAACAAAAAGCCGGTCGTCGTAGCGGTAAGCCAGCTGACCTAGGTTAAGCAGTACGCCGCTGACAAAATCGGTGCCTAGCTTGTCACGGAGCATCCGCATGCCTGCGAAGTCCGCATCGGTCACTTTCGATCCCGCTTTGATCTCGATAGCGGCAACCCGGCCGTCGTTGGCTTCTATAACTAGGTCAACCTCATGCTTATCGCCGGAGCGGAAGTGCGCAAAAGTCACGCTGGTTTGTGCCCACCCCGCTTGTTTTATAAGCTCATTTACCGCGAAAGTCTCTGTGAGATGCCCGAACTCAGTCAATGCTCCCGGTTGTATTGACCGCAGCTTACCTAGGGTGACCCCCAGTAGATGTGCTCCTAATCCGGTATCTACCAGGTGCACCTTGGGGCGTCGGCGTACCTTGGCTCCCAAAGTCCGCCCGTAAGCGTCTAGACGATGGGTGATGAATACTGATTCCAAGAGCGAGACAAAATCCCCCGCAAACTGGGCGCTGATACCCGTGGCCGTAGCGATTCTGTTGGCATCAAAAACTTGAGCTGTTTGAGCGGCAACATGGCGGAGTACCTCACCGAGCAGGCGTCGCTGCCGTATCTGGCGGAGCTCGAGGATGTCACGCCGCACGACCAGATTGATGAAATCAGCGAACCAGGCTTCTCGGGGCGTGCCAGCTGGTACATCAAGTGCTAGCGGGAACCCGCCTGCAAGGATTATTTCCTCGTATTCGCTCCGGGTCAGCTGGGTTTGGCTGGGTTTCGCTAAGGTATCTGGCTCATTGATAATTCGGTCAAGAAAAGTTTCGCGGTGCCCACGAAGTTCACCCTGGCTGAAAGGCCACAACGTCATGATGTGAGCGCGTCCAGTTAGAGACTGGCTCGTGCGCGGCAGGGTGGAGTATCGCGTTGATCCAGTCAACACATACCCTCCAGGGGAGGTGCCACGGTTCAGGTCCGCTTTAATCGCGTCCAGGATCTCCAGGTTATGTTGAAACTCGTCTATGCACACCGGGCGATCTGCTGATCCGAGGAATCCAGGGACATCTTGGCTAATCAGTTCACGGACCGGAACTTGATCAAGGTCGATTACCTTCACGCCATGTTGTCGAGCAATAGAAGCAAGAACAGTGCTCTTCCCCGACGTTCGCGCACCAGTGATAACGACAACAGGTGACCAGGCCATTCGCTCAATAGCTACGGACTCTAGATAGCGAGGTATCACCTCGTCTGCAAGCTGCATGGCGTCCTCCTGCCAGAAAATCAAAAGAAGCATAGCAGCAGCTCAAAGGCTTTTTAAGAGAATCGTCCAATGCTTTTTAAGAAAACTGGCCACTATTTTATGAGAGAACTAGCCAGCGTGGGTCCAGCGGGCGATATCGATTACACGACTCTAGTGTGGGCCAGTATGCATCGCTGCCGGGCGCACCTGCTGCGCGAAGTAGCGTTTGGTCAAAGCTGGGCCCACCGTGCCAATCATCCAGGCCAACGCTAAGACCGCTGCACACACCGCAAACACCAGTGATAGCCGCGGTAGCCCTCCTACCGCAACTCCCCCGACTGTTAGACCTACGGCGAAACCTAGGTAACCGAGCTTTGCCATACGAGCGCGGATGTCTTCAGCGCCCACCTTTGCCGCGACTTTGGCCACCACAGCGGCATGTGCAGCCGTACCCACTGCGGCCGCGGCACCAGCCAGCAGCAACAGAACAGATAGCACCACACCACGCTCAGCAAGTATCAGCGGAAACTGCGCCAAGACAACCAGCGAAAGTGCCGTCCTATAGCGGCTGCGCGCGTCAACATGGCTGTGCGGTAAGCCGGCCCACAGCCCTCCCACAAAACCGCCAGCCGCCCACACGGCCAACAGCACACCCGCAATCCAAGGACGGCCGATCTCCTCTCGAGCGAATCCGGTCACCGCGACTGTGAGCACACCAAAACCACCCAGCGTCACGCCGCCAGCCAACAGCAGCGCCGCCAGCTCAGTAGATCGAGATGCGGCTGACCGTACCCGCGTGATGCTGGAACGAGGCTGCCGGGCATCAAAGATTTCCACCGCGACCGCATACGGATCACTCAGCAGTAGCCAGCTACCAACCAACGCACACAGCGCCGCCGCCACCACCGCGTAGCCTGGAGAGCTCCCGACGTCAACTGCGGCGACGAGAAGTGGACCCAGCAGCGCGCCCGAGTCGGCACCAACCGTGTTCATTAAGCGTATGCCCAGCGGGACTTGCGGCTGGTGGTCACCGGAAAGCTCAGGTATTGCCTGAGGAACTTTTTCAGACGCCACCTCGGGCGCTATAGCGCCCGCATGCTGTTCCAGCATTTCTCGATCGAGCCGACGCCATGCCCCCGCCAACACCTGTCGGGTTACCGGAAGCACCGCTCCCATGGCAAAGACCAAAGGTAACGCCAGCCACCAGGCCGAACTAGAGTACGTGAGTACAACCACTAGTACGCTCAGGAGCGGGTACGCAATGCTGCACGCAAGCAAGGGGCGGAAGAAACCGATAGCGGCATAGCGTCGCGCGATACCAGGAGCAGCTATCGCGTGACCGGCCACATGGGCACCCGCCGCAAGACCAGCCCACACGTAAGAATCGGTGCGCTCGAGTAACAACAGGAGCAGTCCGAGCGGCATCATGCACGTAGGCAGTCGGGTAAGCAGTGTGCTCAGCGCGAGCCGCAGGCGCCCGCCAAGCAGCACCGAGCTGAAATTGTGCCCCGTGCCCATCACACGCACCCCTAGTCAGTGACAACTTCCTCGTTTTGCCCTAATCTACCCAGATTTGTCGCGGCAACGTCAGCAGCCGCGGCGTAAACGGGCATAAACCGGCATGGCTATTGCAATTCCTATGACGGTTGGAGTTCGTGCCGTGACGAGTTAGGGCACGCTTTAGACCGAATGCATAGACGCCTCTAGCGCCATCGCCTCTAGCCGAGCTACCCGATCCTCCATTGGAGGATGCGTGCTGAACAACGCGGCTATGCCACCCCTACTGAACGGATTATCGATCATCAGGTGACTCGCGTTCACCAACTGCTGCTCTTGAGGTAATGGGAGGGCTTGCGTGCCCGAGTGAATCTTGCGCAACGCATTGGCCAGCCCAATGGGGTCTCCGCTGAGCTCCGCGCCGGAAGCATCGGCCTGATACTCCCGTGCCCGGCTGATAGCCAGCTGAATCAACCCGGCCGCGACCGGCCCAACAATCATCAGCAACAGGCCCACAAGCGGATTCGGCCTATCCTCGCCATCCGAGCCGCCAATCGGCAGGAAGAACGCCAGGTTGGCAAGCACGGTGATGATGGACGCCAACGCGCCAGCAACCGAGGAAATCAAGATATCCCGGTTGTAGACATGGGAGAGTTCGTGGCCAATCACAGCGCGTAGCTCTCGGCGGTCCAGTAACGCCATGATGCCCTCAGTGCAGCACACCGCGGCGTGGCGTGGGCTGCGACCGGTGGCGAAAGCATTGGGCTGGTCTGTTGGACTCAGGTACAGCGCAGGCATGGGTTGACCGGCACGCTGCGCAAGCTCGCCCACCATGGCGTAGAGCTGCGGCTGATCGGCAGCGGTGACCGGATAGGCCCGCATGGAGCGCAGCGCGAGTTTATCCGAGAAGAAGTAGCTATAGCCGTTCATGCCCAGCGCAATCAGCGTTGCGATGATCAAACCGGTGGAACCAAACAACACTCCACCCAGCGTGATGATGATCGCCGAGAGCGAGCCCAGCAACAAGGCGGTTTTGAGACCATTTGCGGTACTGTGCACTACACGTTCCTTCCAGCTCGGGGGCTTCAGCCCCAGTCTACGGCGCCTGCTCGACGCCGCGCTTGAGCAAAAACCGCTCGGGCGGTTGCGAGGCATGGTCAAGGTAGCTGTCAGCTGAAGAAACGAAGCGTCGCACGCCTGGATCATCGGTGAACTGCTTCCGCCTGGCTTCAGGAATGTAGCTGGAGCGCAGCTCATGAGCGCCTGCCAGGTCGAGCGTACCTAGGTTACCGAATCGATGCACGTACTGGCCTTTACCGGACCGCGCATCCTCGCCATCCAGATCCGGAATCACATCACCGTCATTCTCCAAAGCGAGTACCCGAGTTCCAGTAGGAATGTGCTTTCCGGCGGTAGGCGATCCAGCCGTAATTACATGCGTGATCCGCACGTAGCCTGCTTTGCCTTCCAAGTTATTGACGTTTTTATCGGCAGCTAGATTACGTGCGGTGATCCCGCCTTGGCTGTGTCCAACCAGCATGACCTCTGCGCCGCGCGGAATTTTTGCTGCTCGCATTGCACTGAGCACCCCAACGCTGTGTGCGCTACTGCCAAATTTAGAACCCCTGATCGCATCAATGAGGCTGTTTGGGCCGCCCTCAAGCTCGGCGATGCCACGAATCAGCACAATGTAGCGCGGCAGACCCTGCTGGTTGAGCACCTTGATTACCTCCACCTCGGAGTTGCCAAGTTTGCTCACCCGGATCAGCAGCTCCGCGATAGTGGGATGGGCTGATAAGCCAGCCGGCGGCGCGGGTATCGGCCGCGCGTAGGCAGGGCCTTGGTAGCCGAGCCTTCCGGCTATCCATGCGCCCATCAGGTTGACAAGTAATCCCAATCCGGGAGCCACGAGCAGCGTTTTAAGCGTGCTTACCTGAAGATCCAGCGGATTGCTGTAGCTGGGCCTATCGGCTTCTTCCAACGCCCGGAGCTGATTGTCCACGTCGCTAACAAGGGCAGTGCAAGCCGGCGAAACCGTGAAGAACAGGGCCTTGATGACATGTTGCAGCAGCTGAATCGAGTCGTAGGCGGACTTTTCGTGCTTGGTGGGGGAGAAACGCGGATTGTCCTGGGTACCTGTGATCCCACGATGTTGCATTTCTAAGCCGAGCTGACGCTGGATTCGACCCAGCTCTCCGGCGGTTTCCAGAAGTTCGGATCGGGTGGCTTGGTACCACGACCGAAGTTTGACTAGCCCGTCAACGTCAACCCGCACCTGTGTCACGGCGGCGCTCAGCCCGGGAGCGCGATGCGCAGTAACGCAACAGCGTTAGAGGTCTCACCTGCTGTTGACTGCGCAAGCCTAGAAAGCCATCTCGCTCGCTCTCGCGCGCGCTTGCCCCGTCCGCATTGCCATTCAACCCGCTCAGTACGCACTGCATACTCAGCGCCCAGCTTTTTAATCCGCGCGCTTATCACCTCTAGCCGAGCTAAAGCAGCTGAAACGTTCACGAAAAGACCTCTTCACTGGCAACCGGACTTCAACGCCAGTGTGGGTGCTCGATCTGCATGAGCGGTGATTGTTCACAGGCTGCGATTACATCAACAGGGCCGCCAGCGACGAAGCTATGCGATGGCAAACATCAAACAGCGGGGCCGGAAGCAGACCGACGACCGCCGTGGTGACACTTGCAACGAGCACGGCGGCAGCAGCTAGCACATAGGGTGCGCCGCGGCGCTGACCCGCGCACGGCGGCAGCGACGCGGCCTGGTCGGCCGGGCCGGCCGGCGAGGCAAAACACGCAAAAGCCACCCGTCCATATACCGCCAGGCCCACTACCGAGTTCAGCACAACCGCCACCGCCAGCCATACCGCACCAGAGTCAATCAAGCTGCGTAGCACGGCGAGTTTGGCAAAGGTTCCAGCAAATACCGGCGGTAGTCCGGCCAGACCGGCCAAGCCGAACAGCAACGCGGCGCAGGTCCAGGGGCTCCGGGCAGCGATGCCTGCAAGGTCGACCAGTGCACCCCCATCGTCGCGAGGTGCTCGTGACAGCACCAACGCGCCAAACACCACCAGTGTGATCACCAAGTAAAATCCCAGGTAAATCATGCTGCTGGCCAGTAGCTGCGACACTTCGCCACGCGTGCGTACACCCAGCACGCCGATGGGTACCAGCACATAGCCAAGTTGGGCAATCGAAGACCATCCCAGCAACCGACCCACTCGATGCTGCCGAAGTGCGGCAAGGTTCCCCAATGTCATGCTCGCGACCGCGAGCATCGCAAGCACCGGACCGAGCTGAGCTAACCGGTCACCCAGCGCCCCAACGACCACTAACAGCACCGCGAAGAACCCGCCCACTTTGGACACGGTCGTTAAGTACGCCGCGACCGGAAGCGGCGCGGCGTCATAGCTGCCGGGAGCCCAGGTATGAAATGGCACAGTGGCAAGTTTGAATAGGAAACCAGCGAGCACCAACGCCATAGCCGCGTACAACACGCCCATCTCGGCACTAGCCGGCCTTGCCCTGAGTACCTGCGATATCTGCTCGAAGTGCACCACGCCGAGCACGGCGTAGAGCAAGCTCGCTCCCAACAAGCTGATCGCTGTAGAGACCACAGATACCGTAAAAAAGGTAGTGGCAGAGGCGATCCCTCGGCGAGCTTGACCGAAAGCGACCAGCACATACATCGGAAGCGTCAACGCCTCGGTGGCCACGATGAGCGTGAGCAAGTCGCGGGCGCTGAACAAGGCCACCGCGCCCAGCAACGAGCAGAGCAGGAGGAAGCAGTACTCCCCTACCGGTGTGCTTTCTTTGGATAATAGTGGCGCGGATAGCGCCAGCACGACCACCGCAACCACGCACAGCGCCACGGTCACAGCGGTGGTGGCGTAGTTGGTGACGTAAGAGCACGCCGCGCTTACATCAACACCGCTGCGCAGTCGGACCGCTGCGGCACAAAAGCTGGATCGGCTCCCCGTACCTGTGATCAGCAGCGCTGTCACCGCCGCGCCGGTGCTACCCGCCGCGCTCAGTCCCAGCAGCAGCCACACCCGGCCACGGGCGACGAACAGGTCGGCAAGCAGCACAGCGATAGCTGCACCAGCTAGCACGTACAACGGCGTCAGTGCGGCGTGATCGATAGCTTGGCTCGGCACCTGAGCGGATGCCGAAAGCAAGGGGCTTGACCACATCAGCTCGCTCCGGAAATTATCGCAGCGACCGCGTCAGCACTCAACGAAAGTATTCCGCCGGGCCAAACCCCAAGCACTAACGTCGCAAGGACCAACGGGATGACGGCCAGTAGCTCGCCAGCGGTTAGCGGCTCCGCCAATAGGCCCCTGCCGGTGTTCTCGTCGCCTTGCCTACCTTCGTAGGCGGCGGCTCCTGCGGCCTTGGCAGATGCCCTATTGGCGGAGCCCCTTAGTCCTCCCGGCGTTTTCAGGGAAAACGTCGTGGAGCTGGGCGCCTGGGGGACGTTTTCGGTGAAAACGTCAGCAGGGTGACCGGAGGCGTTGCTCAAGTAATACAGCGCGCGCAAGAAGTACGCCACTACTATCGCCGCAGCTACGGCCGCGACTACGGCATACACCCGCCACCACACGTCTAACTGCTGCCACGCAGCCAGCACGCTGAACGCCTCTCCCCAAAAACCAGCCAGACCCGGTAGATCAAAGCTTGCTACCGCGCCGAAACACAGCAGCCCAGCAAGCAGCGGTAGCCGGACCGTCAGTCCCACACATGCAGTGAGCTCTGTGCTGCCCAATCGATCTTTGACGCTGCCCACTAGGAAAAACAGCAAGCTGGTGATCACCCCATGAGCCAGGTTCCCCAGCAAAGCCGCTTGCAGCCCGATCTCGCTCCCGGCCGCGGCACTTGCCACACCCAACAGGACAAAGCCCATGTGTCCAACGCTGGAGTAGGCGATCATCCGCTTCAGCTCGGTCTGCGCCAGACACATCAGCGCACCAATGACGATCGCGGCCACGGCGGCCGCGCCAAGCAGCCAGGCCGCTGATCGGGCAGCCTCGGGAAGCACCGGAAGCGTGAGCCGAATCAAGCCGTAGCTACCGAGCTTGAGCAGTACGCCCGCCAACAGCACCGAGCCGACTGTGGGCGCCTGAGTATGCGCATCCGGTAACCACGTGTGTAGCGGCCACAGTGGCGCTTTGATCGCAAACGCCAGCAGTAGCAGCACAAACACCGCAAGCTGGGTGTAGTGACCCAGCCCAGCACCACCGGGCGCGCTTAGCTGCGTCAGATTGGCCGTGCCCGCGGCGCTGACTAGCAGCAGCACCCCTACTGCCAACAGCAGCGAACCCAACCCGGTGTAGAGCAAAAATTTCATCGCCGCCGAACGCCGATGTGGGCCGCCCCAGCCAGCAATCACGGCATACATCGGCGCTAACGTCAGCTCAAAGAACACAAAGAACAACACCACATCGAGCGACATAAACACACCAAGCATCGCTGTCTGCAACGCAAACACCAGGCTCAGTAGCAGTGGAATTCGGCGTTGCGGCATGGCTTCAGGCTGGTTACCGGAGCCACCAGAAACACCAAAAGTAAGGTAAAGCACACAGCACGTCACCAGCAGCGACGTCAACAGCACGAGCGGCCAGCTGATTCCGTCTACCCCAATGTGAAACCGCAGCCGTAACGCCGCTACCCACGCCCAGTCCACTTGGTGCCAGGGATCCACAGCCGATCGGGCAGGGTGGTGTCCTACCAGCAACCCGCACGAGGCCGCCAGGGTCCATAAACATGCCAGCAGCGCGACCACTCGTGCCGCAACCAGCCGGCATAGCGGCAGCACCAGCGCCGCGAGGGCGGGCACCGCGAGCGTCGATACCAGCAGCGCATCAGCAATGAAGGTTGTTCGTGCGCTCATGCGGTGATCCTGGCGATCAACAACGTCAGCAGCGCAACCCCAACGGCGCCAGCGGCGGCAAACGAAACGTACCGCCCCAATGGCGCGTGTCCGCGCGAAACTACGCCACTCGCACTACGCACCGCTAGGCCCAACGCCCGCACAACACCGTCAACTCCATGCTCATTGACGGCCCACGCCATCCGCGCAGCCGCCAGCACAGGTCTGACCACCAGCGTGCGCTGCACTGCATCGCCATAGCAGCCATCAGCCAGCACCGGCTTCGCCCTACCGAGCCCCTGAGCCGGATCCTGCTGGGCTCGACTCCACAGCCACCACGCCAGCGCGCCACCTAGCGCAACCAGGCTGCCATCCAGCAACGGGGTGAACGTCTCACCAGCCAATAGCGCATCGGCGCCATAAGTCGCACCTGCCACCGTCCACCAATTACCTACCTGGCCGTACAGCGGCACCACTCCCAGCAACACCGTAGGGATGGTCAGTGCGATCAGCGGGCCTAGGGTCAACCATCCGGAATCGCGGGGTGCGGCCGGCCCGCGGTAGCTGCCGCCGAAAACCAGCAACCATATCCGTAAGCAGTAAAACGCGGTGATGGGCACAGCAATCATGCCGCAGCCGAGCACGATCGCGCCGGCGAGCCCACTGGTGCCGCCGTCTGACATTGCGGCCTCATGAGCGAGCGCGAGTAGACTGCCTTTACTCCAAAAACCCGATAGCGGCGGAACTCCGGCGAGCGCACCGAGCCCAGCCGCCGCACACAGTGCCGTAATAGGCATACTGCGCCGCAGACCACCCATCCGCGACATCGAGCTGCTGCCAACTGCGACTATCACCGCGCCCGCGCTCAAAAACAGCAGTGCCTTGAACGCGGCGTGGGTGAACATGTGGAACAGAGGGGGCGCAATCCCCGGCGAAACGGTAAACCCGGCCAGCATGTAACCGAGCTGGCTAACAGTGGACCAGGCCAACACACGCTTGAGGTCGTCATTGGCCGCTGCGGCACACGCACCCAGCAGAATGCTCACTCCGCCAACGGCGGCGAGGGTAAGGCGGACCGCGTCGGAGCTGAGCACAATCGCGTCCAGCCGCGCGATCACATACACCCCGGCGGCGACCATTGTGGCCGAGTGGATGAGCGCACTCACCGGCGTCGGGCCGGCCATGGCATCAGGCAGCCAGGTGTGCAGCGGAAACTGAGCGCTCTTGCCTACCACCCCGGCAAGCAGTCCGAAGCCAGCCGCGGTCTGCGTGGCCGCCGATGCCGACCCCAGCTGATCGAAGCTGAACGAACCCGCGTCGGCTCCCAGCAGCACCACACCAAGCAGAAAGCCGATATCACCCACCCGCGTGACCACGAACGCCTTACGTGCCGCAGCCGGCGCCGCGGGGTTGGTTCGGTCATGCCCAATCAGCAGGTAGGAGCACAGTCCCATCAGCTCCCAGCCGATCAGCAGCGTGATCAGATCCGCTGAGCTCACCACCAGCAGCATCGCTCCGGTGAACAGCATCAGCTGGGCCGCATAGGGAACGTATCGTTCGTCTCGGGCAAGGTGGGCGATGGAATACACCTGCACCGCTAGCGCCACCAATGCCACCAGGCTGGCTACCAGTGCGGACAGCCCGTCCAGCCGCAGTACGGCGGTAACGTCGAGCTCGCCAAAGCTGCCGAGGGTAAAGCTCAGGTCAATCGGGGTGAATCCAACGCCGATTACGCCGAACGAGCCCAGCGCGTCCACCGCGCACCATAGTGCGAGCAGCGCCACCAGAGCAGTGCTGCTTACCGCAAGCCAGATCGCCGCACGCTTGCTGGTGCGCGGCAGCAGCAAGCCGATGCCGCCGGCGAGCAACGGCAGCCCAGGCAACATCGCCGCGCAAAGCTTTCCGATCACAGCATCACCTGCGCGGAGCTAGTCGCGACAGGATCGGTGTTATCGGCTGCGCCGGAGTCACTATCGCTCGCTGAAGACTCGCCGCCCTGCGCATCAACCTCGGTGATATCCACCGAGCCAAACGTTCGATACCACCGCAGCACAATCGCTAACCCGACCCCGATTTCGGCCGCTGCGAGCACAATCACGAATAGCGCAAAGACCTGACCAGTGGGCGCGGCGGCGCCGTGTACCGCGTCCGCGGTGACCAGAATCAGCGTTGCGGCGGCCAGAATCAGCTCCACCGCCATCAGCAACAGCACAGCATTACGGCGAACCATGATGCCGTACACGCCGACCGAGCACAGCAGCGCCGCGATAATGTAGGGGATGGCGGCGTGCATGGCTACTCCGAGTCCATACGGCGCGACACGACGATGGTGGCAATCAGCGCCGCCAGCAAGATCACCGAGAGCAGCTCAAACCCAAGTACCCAGCCGCTAAACACCGCGACCCCGATTCGCTGCGCGCTGCCGATGGCGGCGCCGTTTAACGTGACTGTCACACCGCCGAACGCTTGCACCAGCAACGTGACCAGTGTGATTGCGGTAGCTCCACCGACCAGAGCGGCCGGCCAACGGGAGCGATCCAGTTCTTCGCTGCGGCCGATCGGCGCTCGGGTGAGCATGGTGACAAACAACAACAACACCACAACTGCCCCGACGTAGATCAGCAGCTGTACCCACGCCACGAACTCCGCGGAAAGTACGAGGAAGCAGCCTGCCAGCGCGCCCAGCGCAACCACCAGCCACAGCCCGGCCCGCACAACGTGTGCGCAGCTGACAACCAGCAAGCCCGCCCCTACAGCTAGCCCCCCGAGCGCGACCAGGAGCACATCGGCAACCGTCACGAGTGATCCCCGCTGGAAGGCTTTGCTGGTACTGCCGCAGCGTCGCGGGCTACCTTCAACTCTGGAGCGAGTTCGCCCAGCACATCGGTGGTGACGGGCGCTGGAACAGTGGGCATCCAGTCCCGCAGCCGGCTCTTGTCATGCAGTAGGTCAGTGATGTCGTGTTCGGCGTAGGCAAACTCTGGAGTCCAAAACAGTGCGTCAAACGGACAGACCTCAATGCAGATCCCACAGTACATACAGAGCGAGAAATCGATCACAAACTCGTCAAGCACGTTGCGCTGTCGAGGTCGCGACGTTCCGGGAACCTCAACGGTCTCTTTGTGCGCCTCGATGTAAATGCACCAGTCCGGGCATTCCCGAGCACACAACATGCATGAGGTGCAGTTCTCCTCTAGCAGCGCAATGACGCCACGTGACCGAGGCGGCAGCTGAGGTTCTTGCTGGGGATACTGCCGGGTGTGAGCACGACGAAACAGGTTGCGTGCTGTAACAGCCAGACCGGCTATCAGACCAGGGGTACGCACGCGGCTCACAGCACATCATCCTGCCAGCAGTGCACCCAACGCGGCGCGGCGCGGCCACAGCGCTTAGGCAACAACCCTGGGCCCTATTTCCAACAGGTCATTTTCAAGGAAAACGTCGTTAAATTTGCTCTTAAACCAGCATTCACCTGACTACCACGCTGAGCGTGGTAGTCAGTACTAGCTGCGCCAGCACCACTGGTACCAGCACCAACCAGCACAACCGCTGTAGCTGATCTTCCCGCAGCCTAGGTGCTGCAACCCGCAACCAAATCACCAGCAAAGCCACCGCCAGCGCCTTCAGTAGCAACCACCCAGCACCTACGGCTCCCCCGAGCTCCTCGCTGAACGGCCCTCGCCACCCGCCAAGAAACAGCAGCGTGGTTAGCGCCGAGATCACCACGATGCCGGCGTACTCCGCGAGCAAGAAGAACGCGAAACGCAGCCCGGAATACTCCGTCATATATCCGAAAACCAACTCCGCTTCCGCAATGGGCATGTCAAACGGCGGACGCCGAATCTCGGCAAGGCCCGCGATAAAAAACACCACCAAAGCCGGCAGCTGCCAGGCAAGCCACCACGGCTGCCATGCCTGCACAATGCCCGACAGCGATAACGTTCCGGCTGCGATCGCCACACTGGCCGCCGACAGCACAAACGGCAGCTCGTATCCCAGCAGCTGAGCCGCGGCGCGCAATCCGCCGAGCAAACTGTACTTGTTCGCACTCGACCACGCAGCCATCAACACGCCCACAACCCCGATACCGAGGATTGCTAGCACGGCAAAAAGCCCAATGTCGAGCGGCTGCGCCACCAGACCGTTTGGTCCCAGTGGTAGCAGTAGGAAAATCAGTAGGTAGGGCAACAAAGCCACCGCGGGCGCCAGCCGAAAGATCGTCTTGTCCGCGGCGGCTGGAGTGATGTGCTCTTTTTGTAGGAACTTCACCCCGTCGGCGATCAGCTGCGCCCAGCCATGAAAGCCACCGGCGGCCATTGGACCCAACCGGCCCTGCATGTGCGCCATGACCTTGTGTTCGGTCTGCCCCACCAGCAACGGCAGTACCAGAAACGCCGCGAAGGTGGCACCCACTCGCAGCGCGAGTTCCACAAGCTGCGCACCCGTTGACATGATTAAGCCCCAGTAGATGAGGTGTCGGTGGGCGGCCAGCTTCCCGGCTCGGGAACACCTGGTGGAAGCATGCGTCGGCGAGGCCGCGCTGGGCGGCCACTAGTCGCTGCGCCAGTCTCGGTGTCTCCAGGGTCTTTCTCCCCTGGCCATGCCTTCACGACGCGAGACGCCAGCACGAAGTCCTTCCGCAAAGGGTGGCCCTGAAACTCGTCGGTGAGCAGCAGTTTGCGCAGATTCGGATGCCCAATGAATGTGATGCCGAACATCTCGAACGTTTCGCGTTCGTACCAGGCAGCACCGGCGAACAGGTCCACCACACTGCTCAGCTCCAGTGCGTCATGCGGCAGAGTCGTACGCAGCAGTAGCCCACAATGCCGCGGTAGCGACCACAGGTGCGCCACAACCTGCAGGTTTACAGCGTCTGTCTGCGGGGGGATAGCCTCGGCGGCCACTCCGCCCAGCCAGTCGAAGAACTCGGCTCCGCACTGCTGTTGCGCTAGCCGCACCGCGTCGTGCCAACGGCTCGCTGGTACATCGACACAGGCAGATGCCCAGCGGCCGCCAGCTGACATCTCCAGCTGGGCGTCAGGTCCTATCCCGGCGGTGAGTTCGGTGCCCAACAGGTAGGAGGCCGGATCCGACGGCTGCTCGGCTGCACGAGCTGATTCGATGGTGTCAGCTGGTTCGGTTGTGTCAGCCGGTACGACAGTGTCAGCTGATTCGGCTGGCCCTGTCACGATCCGGCCAGCCGATGCACGGGTGGTGCGGTGAGCGAGGCGGCATTACGGACGTCACGCTGGTCGGCACGCTCACGCACTCCGTGCAGCCCGACTCGTTCGGCCGCAATCTGGTTTTGTAGCTTCACAATCCCGTGCAGCAGCGCTTCTGGGCGAGGCGGGCAACCGGGTACGTAGACATCTACCGGGATCAGTTGATCCACACCTTTGGTCACCGAGTAGGAATCCCAGTACGGGCCGCCGCAGTTAGAGCAGGCGCCAAAGGAAATGACGTACTTTGGCTCCGGCATCTGCTCATACAGCCGCTGCACGGCAGGGGCCATCTTGTCGGTGACTGTGCCCGAGACCACCATGAGATCGGCCTGTCGGGGGCCGTGGGCGAACGGGATCACACCAAGCCGGATGAAATCATGCCTGGCCATGGAGGTCGCGATGAACTCGATCGCGCAGCACGCCAGGCCAAAGTTGAAGACCCACAGCGAGTAACGCCGCCCCCAGTTGAGCACGAACTTTATCGGGTTGGGCAGCACGCTAAGGAGTCTAGTTGGATGAGTCCTATTGGCTATGGGTTGGTATAGACACGGTTGGAGATGGGATCAATGCTTACCAGCGGCGAAGCGAATCTGGGCTGAGCGCTCTCTGGCCTTGCTGAGGCAGCTCAATCTGATAGCCCAGCTCTTTAAGAACGCGGGCAGCCTCCGCTGGTGCATCACGCACTAACGTGCTAATTTGGCGCAACCGCCAACGCTGCCGCCCATTCTCGATCACGCCCTTCCAGTCGTCTTTGCGGTCCACTCCGCACTCACATATCAAGAACTGGAGGAAGTCCTCCAAGCATGGCCGATACCGTGCGCCACCCACGGGCAGATGTAGCGAACTAAGAGAGTGCGGAGACTTCGCTTCGGCATGAGCCAGTAGGTGAGAAAACGCCCCTCGTTCTGCATGTAGCTGCCAATGAGCTGCCGGAGCTGTTCGCGCCGAGCGATCGTATTCCAAACGAACGAGCGGCTCTCTGTCCAGAGTGGAACGCAGACTAAACGCCGATTCTTGCACCGCAAGGTAGCCGCCACTAGAGTCCGCGCAACATGCTATCCACAGCTCAAGTTCAGCAAGACACTGGTTCTTCACCATGAGAGGCAACCAAGCAGGCCGCGTATTAACCATGAACCTTTGGCCTTGTTTTTCAACATTTACACTGCGCTCGCCAGGAAGAACTCCGTCAAGAAGGGCCTGGATCTCAGCCGCAAAGCTGCCCGCGGATTCCCTGAGGTCCACTACCGATCGCCGAGCAGGAAGGCGATCTGGCGTAGTCGCCCCCACTTCTCGGCTTGTTCGGCCGTGAGCGTGTACTCCTCAGCACGCCTAGCTATCTCCTCAGCCGTTATCTCTAACCGCCTGAGTATCTTTGCGCGCTCGGCCTCTAACTGATCCGGTGTGACCGTTACAATAGTCGCCGACATAATCTACTCCTCTCTGTAATCCCAGTATCACACAACCATCCGACAAAACCCGGCTTCGAAGTTCCTACTAGGCCGCTATATCGACGCTGAGCACCAGACCGCCTTTAAAGTTGTGGTGCTGCGACGCCTCACACCCAGCGCAGCACTCCTTTACGCCAGGCGTACAGCAGACCTAGCGCAAGCAGCCCTACAAAGATCCCCATTTCGCTACCGAGCTGCACTGTGACAGCTCGACTCGCCGAGCCGAATGCCACTGCCCACGGGAACAAGAACACCGCTTCTACCGCGAAGATCAGATACAGGTAGGCGAAAACGTAGTAGCGCACCTGCGTCTGCGCCCAGGCGCCTCCGACCGGATCCACGCCGCACTCGTAGCTGGTGAGCTTGGCCGACGTAGGCACGTGCGGTCGGAGCAGTCGATTCAGTAACAGCGATCCGGTGATAAAACCGATCCCCACACAGAGCAGCAAGCCAATGCTGGCGTACTGGCCAAGGTAGGAGTCCATGCCATCAATCTAGCCTCGTGTAATGGATACAACACGTCACCGCGGGAATTGTTCGCAGCCTAGCCCAATACGCTGATCAGCCGACTAGGACAATCCCGCCGACAAAACAAGTACAATTCCTTTGACGGATTGAGTACGATCCCGCTGATGAGCTGCCGCCACACAGCAGGGTCGACCTTGGTGCCCACAACCTCCTGTCGATGCGCTCAAAACTTTCTGATCAGGTTAATGCCCACTGTGGTGCGCTCGTGGTGGTAGTGGCCGACAGCCCCACCTACGTTCGACCAGATGGCGTCATCGTCACCTCCGTTGCCGCCCTCGGACCATGAGAGTTCTCCAGGTGTGTGCACACCTGCTAAACCCTCAGCGGCGGGCAGTTGCTGCCCAGCGCCAGTAAATTCCCAGCCATAAAGGTGTCTCCCAGGCCGACCGTGCCGCGCGGCGCCGGCTGCCACAACGTCGGCAAGCAGAGGCTGTGCATCCCAGCACGTCGCACCAGCGGAGGTAGCTCATTCGTTAGTAGCGCAGCCGCGGCGGGAAGCTGAATGGGCCGCACTGGCGCTCCATGCTCAGCTCGAGCAGCCGCCAACAAACATGCCACAGCAAGTGCATGCAGCTCCAGCTCCGGATCAGCCCGGCTTACCACTAGCGCCCAACGATCACTGTGCACCACCACGCGATCAAGCCCGTATTGCTCGGCCAAGTCGGCCGCGACCGCAGCCGGATCACCCCTTGAGCCAAGAACCGAGTAAAGCTCGTTCTCACTCAAGCCAACGGAGTTCACATGTGGCACAAGCTCCCTAACAGTTCGCTCTTGACGGGCGTAGCTAGAGAGCTCATGGTGCACGACGCCCACTCCCGCGGCGCGCCATTCGACGGCTCGCTGCCGGCACCACGCATAAGCATGCTCAACGTCGCTTGGCGGCACCTTGTTCAGGCCGCTCACCAGGGCCGCCCCCGCGTGAGGCGCTACCTGCTTGGCCGCGGCTACGAAGTATTCGTCATAGGAGGGGCCGTCTAAACCAAAGCGTAGGATTACGCGACCCGAACGTGGAATCACCGAAGGCGGCTTCCGGAATTCGGCCGGCAGCGGCGTACCCGCGGAAAACTCCAGAATATGGTGCGCCGCACGACCTGGTTCGGGCGTGGGGATCACGTGTGCAGGCGGCACGATAGCGCCGTCTGATTCCGCTATCCGGACGTGCTCACCCAGCGTGGCCAGCTGAGTGGGCCGACGGTCGGTGATCGCCAGAAGTGACGGCGCTCCCACAGCCGAAAGCGTGTTGGCCGCCTGCCCGGCGTTGCCTCCAATGTGAAAGCTGGTCGGAAGCCAGGTCGTGAGCCACGACGAGGCATCCGGCCAGTCCATCCACACTTCGCCGTCGGCGCCGGAGCAGAGTAAGGGCCACACTTTCGTGCATAGCTCAGCCGCCTTACCGCTGTCACTTACAGCCCTATCACCGATAGCGGCAACGTGCTCGGGACGCAGTCGGTGCACGGCATCCAGCGCCACGGAAAAGCCCAGCAAGCTCAGTCTGGCGCCGGCAACGACGTTGCCCAGCCTGTCGAGAGTTGCTTGGTAACGAGCGAGGGCGTCAAGCATGGTCGCATCCTTCCACGCCACGACTCCTCGCTAAGCCCCTGGCGGCGACCTAAAACATCCGAATTCGGTCGCATCCCCACCATAAAGCCGATGCAAAACCCGTGTGGACTCTAGGACGATGTATGCAACTGAGAGCTTTCGCATGTATCCGACCATTAACCAGTTAAGCAGGTGGCCCGATCGTGAGAAACCCGCCGCGCTCACCCCAGGGTCAGCTGCACGGGCAGAAGAAACTACGCCGCGGCGCAGCCGGTTTTGCCACTGTGGTCGTGGTCCTTGTGGTCGTAGGCGCGATGGCGCTCACCCTTTTCGGAGCAGGTGTGGTGTCGCGCGCCCTCGATGTCTATGACGGCAACGTGTGGTTGTGGTCCTCGACTAACGGCTCGGCCGCCCGAGTCAATACTTCATCTGGTCACGTAGATATGCGCTACGCGCTCAAGGACGCCCAGGGCCACGACGTAGCAGTGATCCAAACCGATAGCCACCTGCTGTTACACGACCGCACGGCCGGCACAGTCACCTCCATCAACCTGACTTCGCTGGGTATCACCAAGAGCGTGACTGTCCCGGCGGGTGCATCCACATCGGTGTCCATGTGGAAGAACGTGGTGATACTCGCCGACGGCCCCTCCGGCGAGCTGCGCCGGCTAGATCCGGGCAACTTGTCTTCCAAGGGCGAGCCGCTACGCCTTAACCCGGGGCTGCTAACTGGAGAGTTCGACACCGACGGTCGTTACTGGGTGGCCTCGCCTAAGCAGGGTACGGCGCAAGCGGTGACTGCCGAATCTGGCTCGATGAGGCTGCGCAAAAACCGCGAGGCAACCGTGGCTGGCGTTGACCACAACTTGCAGCTCAGCGTGCTCGATCATGGTGCCGCCATTATCGATAGGACAAGCGGCGAAGTCGTAGTGGTCGGCGAGGATGGCAAGACTCGAAAGGTGGCCGCGCCTGATGTAAGAGACGGCCAAGTACCAGCTCGCACAGCCGGCTCGGTGATCGCGATCGCAATACCGAAGTCGCGGCAGGTTGTGCTCATCGAGGGCGGAAAGGTTCGAACCGCCAAGGTTCCAGGCAGCGGAGAGCTCGGACAAGCCGCGATGTTCGCCGGACGACTCTATGTAGCCGACGACGCTGGAAAGCAGGTGCTAGAACTCACTGACTCCGACACGGTGAGTAATCGGATCAGCACCGCCGACAGCAACGGCCCAGTCAGCATTGCGCAGCAGGAAGGCTCGCTGCTCATCAACGAGCTTCACGGAGATTCTGGCTACGTAGTCAACAACCATCACGAGGTCAAGAAATTCAACAAACAGACCGGCGGTGGCGGTCCGTCTAAAACCGTCGTAGCCTCCAACGAGCCGAAGAATAACGCCCTAAAACCTGCAACGTCTTTGCTAAGTCAGGGCGTCGGGCAAACGACCAAACCCGGCCTCCTAACGCCACCCACGAGGCCAGGGGATTCAGCGGCCCAGCCCGGCGCTCCCGGCCCCGGGCAACAGCCAGCGGGGCCACCTGCTGTCCCACCAGTGCAGAGCAGCCCGGTACCTACCGGCGTGGCGGCACACATCATCAATGGCGGCCGCAATATTCAAGTGACATGGAACGCGGTACAAGTTCCACCCGGATCAAAACTGGACACCTACAACGTGTATGCCTGCCCAGCTTCTATAGGAAGCACTATGGGGCGTTGCTACTCCATAGTGAGCTCGAACACAACATCGACAATATTCTCCAACGGTGACGGAAACCAGCTGACAACCTTCACGGTCTCATCAGTGATTGACGGCAAGGAGAGTGCTCAGTCAGCTCGAAGCAAACCACCCAGCTCTGGCTGACCTTAGAGCGTGTTTTGAAACTGGATGGTTGGGCGGTGTGGTGGCTTTGGGTGTTGGAGAACTCCTGGTAGATCGATGGTTGTTGAGACCCGATCTGACCAGGAGTTCTGGTGCCATCATTGCCCACGTGTAGGTGTTTGTCATG
>JBBSOC010000041.1:0-20334 GCA_038260095.1 Mycobacteriales bacterium
ACTCACGCGAGGACCTGGTAGCAAAGATGATGAACTTCATCAACCACCACAGCGCCACCGCCACGCCGTTCAAGTGGGTCTACGACGCCAAGCACACCGCCTGACCCACATTCAAGACACTTCCGCGCGGAACCACTAGTGACGCCGAGGCCACCGCGCAGAACGTGGCAAAAGAAGGGGGAGCCGTTCGTTTCGGACCGTTCGATGTGTTTGATCAGGGACGAATGGCCGGCTTCGCTGACCCTAGTGGCGCGCAGTTCGCTGTCTGGCAGCCCGAAAAGAATCAGGGCCTGGAAGCGGTGACATTACCCAACACGCTGTTTTGGACCGAGCTGCACACCACAGATCCGCCCACGGCGAAGGCTTTTTACCGCTCAGTATTCAACTGGGCTTTCGAAGATATGCCGATGGATGGATTTACCTACACCATCGTACGGCCCTCCGATACCGGTCAGGAAGCTAGCCAGGGCGGGGTCATGGGAATAAACGAGGATATGCGTAAAGCGGGAATGCAGTCACGGTGGCAGCCGTACTTCCAGGTGACCGACTGCGACGCTGTAGTCGCCACAGCCACGAAACAGGGCGGCGAAGCGCTCATGCAGCCCGCGGACCTCGAGGGAGTCGGCCGCATGGCCGCACTCGCAGACCCCTTCGGTGCGCCTTTCTCGGTCATTACCCCGGCGGCTTGATGGGAATGAGGTTCGTTGATCATTTTCAAACGCATCGGTCAGCCGAGTGTGGTTCCGAAAAGAGTGTGTATAGGTCGCTGTCGGAAGCTATGTTGAGGTCTCCGGTGAGCAGTAGTGTCGCTGGCTAACAGCAGCATGATTGGCCACGATAAGAGGTCGCGCCAATAGGTCCCTGCCGGTGTTCTCGTCGCCTTGCCTACCTTCGTAGGCGGCGGCTCCTGTGGTCTTGGCAGATGCCCTATTGGCGCGACCTCTACATGCCAGTTGCGCCAACTGCATTTCATGGAGTCGGTAAAATCTATTAGAGCGCGTCTGGGAAATAGTTAGTGAGCTATAGGGATGCGTGTTGTGTCGTCGAACTCGACAGAAACGTGATTTCAGGCTGAAAAACAGCAGTTTTGTCGAGTTCGGCGACAGGTGTGTTGAAAGTCAGGCCACCGCCTCGCCAGTTTCCAGACGCGCACTTAGAGGGTGACCAGTCGCCATCAGCGTTGGCCGAGGTGTGAGTGTTCATGACGGTCACGGCTTGCGAAGGAATATCAGTGATGAGCACGCCATGCATCCAGGCGCCAGGGCTCGATACCTATCGGCGAAGGACCGATCCCAAACTGCACCCCCCGCGTATTGATCGATAAAACATCCACCTCCGCCACGCCCAGATTATTCAACACTAAAACGCGAGATGTCCACCCAAAGGACTAAGGGAAGCGAACCGTTGAACCGTGTAAGTTCGGGGAGGCCGGTTTTCACCCGATGCCGATGCCTTTCCGGTTGGGGAGCGTCGACAGGCAGCTTCACTGGCTGTTGCTCATGCCAGGAAATCGCACGCGTGGGGTGTTGTGGGCGCGCATTGCGACCGCCACTTAGCTTGTAGACGCAGAAGGGTTGGATTAAAGAACATTGAATGAAAAAACCGCATTCAGGCCAACAGCGCTCGGAATGGGTGGTTCGGAGCTGGCGCAGCACCCGGCCAGCTACGTCACTCGCAAGCTGCCCCATGTGACACTGGTGTTTTGGATTTTGAAGATCGCCGCGACGACGCTGGGGGAGACTGGTGGTGATCTTCTCGCGCAGACGCTCAAGATTGGTTATCTGACCAGCACGCTCATCTTCTTCGCGATGTTCCTGGTCAGCGTGGTGTTTCAGCTAAGGGCCCGCCGGTTTCATCCAGCGATCTTCTGGACGGTGATCGTGGCGACCAGTACCGCCGGGACCACGATGTCGGACTTCATGAACCACACCGCCGGGTTGGGCTACACGCTGGGTGCGCTGATCCTGACTACCTGCCTAGGGGTCATCTTCATGATCTGGTGGCGCAGCGGGCAAACCCTGGACGTGGAAAACGTTGCCACCTTCAAAGGAGAATTGCTGTACTGGGTCGCCATCTTGTTCTCCAACACCTTGGGCACCTCCAGTGGCGACTTCCTAGCCGATGATGCTGGTATCGGGTTCCGCAATGGCTTTCTGCTGCTAGCCGGGATCATGGTGCTGCTCGCGGCCGCGCACTACTTGACCAACATCAACGGCACCCTGTTGTTCTGGATCGCGTTCGTACTCACCCGGCCCCTTGGCGCCACCGCTGGAGATTCGTTAAGCAAACCGCTTGATCATGGTGGGCTGAACTGGGGCACCAAGGGCACCTCCGCGACGCTGCTCGGGATCCTGGTGCTGCTGGTGCTCTACCAGATCATGCACCTGCGCCGGCATCCCCTCGAACCGGTTCCGGCACCAGCGAATCGGCGTAGCGGCACCTCCGAACAGCTCAACGGTGGCAGGGTCGCGCCGGTCCTACAATTAGCCGAGGTGCCGGCTGCCTCAGTCGGCCTGCTGGACGATAGGGGCCGCCGGCATAGTTCTTGACGCACCGGCCAGTCCAAGGGCATCCTCAATGTATTCAACGAGCGATGAAAAAGAGGTGGCCGAGATGACCGAGCGCACGGGCTGTGCGATCGTCGGCGGCGGCCCGGCCGGCATGGTGGCAGGGCTGTTGCTGGCCAGGGCTGGGGTCGAGGTGACAGTGCTGGAGAAGCACCCCGACTTCCTCCGGGACTTCCGCGGCGACACGGTGCACCCGTCGACGCTGACCTTGCTCGACGAGCTGGGGCTGGGTGAGAAGTTTGACGCCGTGCCGCACAGTGAGCTCACTTCGGCTGGGTTCCCCACCGACGACGGCGGCATGATGAAACTGGCCGACATGACCCGGTTGAAGGTGCCGCACTCCTACATCGCGATGGTGCCGCAGTGGGACTTTCTCGGCTTGCTCGCCGACAGCGCCAGCAAAGAAAAGACATTCACACTGCGGATGGAGACCGAGATGACCGGCCTGATCCGCGAAGACGGCCGGGTCGCCGGAATCCGCTATCACACGGCTCAGGGCGCCGAGGGCGAGCTGCGCGCGGATCTGGTCATCGCCGCCGACGGCCGCTGGTCGCTCGCTCGACGCGAGACGGCCCTGGAGCCCAAGGAGTACGACTGCCCGTTCGACGTCTGGTGGTTCCGCCTTTCGCGCCACGACGGCGAAGGCGAAGGCATGCTGACCCCGCGAATGCGCAACCGCCGGTTCGCCGTGCCACTGCCGCGTACCGGCTACTTCCAGATCGCCTACCTCGCGCCGAAGGGCGCCGACCTCCGCAAGGAAGGCATCGAGGCATTCCGGGCCAACGTGCGCGAGGTCTGTCCCGAGTTCACCGACCGGGTGCACGAGCTGAAGACGATGGACGACGTCAAGTACCTCGACGTGCGGCTGAACTTGCTGGGTAAGTGGCACATCGACGGCTTGCTCTGCATTGGTGACGCGGCGCACGCCATGTCGCCGGTCGGCGGGGTAGGCATCAATCTGGCCGTGCAGGACGCCGTAGCCGCTGCGACGCTGCTGGCAGAGCCGCTTCGCCGTGGCCGCCCGACCTCGTCCGACCTGGCCAAAATTCGGTCACGCCGCCTGTTGCCTACGAGGTTGGTGCAGGGCCTGCAGCGAGTACTGCACCGGGCCGTGATGCGCCCGGTGATGGCCGGCAAGCGCAACGGGCCGCCCGCGGTGATGATCCAGCTGTTCACGAGGTTTCCGCGGCTGTCGTACTTCCCGGCGCGGCTGCTTGGCCTCGGCTTTCGTCCCGAGCACGCACCGGCCTTCGCTCGCCGCCCGATGGAACGAGTCGAGCCCTAGAACCCTGCTCCCCACGCGGCACGATCATGTTTGCCCGAGCGTGAAATTCGATCCTTACATTCCTCGTACGTTGGCTTGATCGATTGTTTTACTAGAGCTGGGAATGTTCGTGATGGCCGGCATTAGCCGCCCGTCACGAGCTGGGGATTCCATGTTGGGTAAGCGTGTTAGTGCATTCATTGGGATTGCTGCAGCGGTATTGATGTTGCTGCCCGCGGCAACCGCTACCGCCGAAGCCCCCGCCTCCGCTACCATCCCGGTTCCCGTTCCCACTTCGGCCCCTCAGCCGTCCATTCCCACCAGCGCGATCCCCACCGTTGGAGTGCTGTCGATGGCTGGCCACGGGGCGAGCACCTGAGGGAGGTACCTCGTTCACCATTTGCCTGCCTGCCCCGGCGGCCACACACCCCGGCGTCGATGCCTCCCCGGCCTAGCAATGCCGTTGGAGAGCTGCCCGAAATACGACAAAAACGGGTGCGAGCTAATCGCTGGTCTACGTGGCCCTTATGCAGTCAATTTGCACTAGCGGGAGGCGCCGGCGAGGTTGGCGCCAGGTCCAAGGTAGGTGCCGTGTCCTTCGCGCACTAGTCCGTGGTCGAACAGTAAAACTTCGTTGACCAGGCCGCCTTTTTGATTGCGGTAGTTGATGACGATGCTGCTGAGACCTTCGTAGACGCCGAGAAGTTCAAACTGAAGATCTGGGATGAGGCGCAAGGCTTTGGTCCAGTAGTTACGCAGCGCGGTCTTGCCGCGGATCATTCCGTCGCTGCCGGCGAGAAGCTGCGCAGCGACAGGTGAAGTGAACACAACATCTTCGGTGAAGTGCTCAAGCACCTCCTCGAGATTGTGGGCGTTCCATGCCTCGAGCCAACGGCGACTGAATTCGGCGGGTTCCGGAGTGGCCATACCCCCATTATCTCTCCGGGCTTGTCGATCGGTGAACTAGGGCACCGTTAAGGACGCTGATAACAGGACGAAATGCGACTGGCGAGTTACTTTTTCCGGCGGAGTCGGCGAAGTGGACTCGAATCGTGCCCGGGCGGCTCCGGCGGGCGCGGCTCCGGCGGCGCTCCCTCCAGGTGCTCGCCCAAGCCCTTTCCGTGGGCCTGAGCGATTCCCTTCCCCTCTTTTAGAGCCTTTCTAGCGGCCCTACGATCTCCCCATGTCCCAGTTGCCCGTGCTTGTGCATACGCCGCCCTGGCCGCGCGGGTAGCTTCCCTCAAGCGCTCTGCTGCACCGGGTGCTGTGAGTGATAATCCTCGATGCGCTCCTCGTTCGACATGTCACCATCGTCCACTTAATTGATTCTTTGAGGGGTATCGTCAAGGGGATCTGATATATGTTGTTCATCACAGCGACTACTTTGATGTCGAGTGAGGCTATGGCTGTTCGTATTCAAGCCGACTCGTGGCGCACGCGCACCGTGTAGCTGTTCGGGTGGGTTTGGTTATCCGTTGGATTTTGGGAGTCCGGTGCAGATGTTTTGGTCTGCGGCGCGGGCTTGTAGGTTGGGAATTGCGCTAGGTACTGGTACTTGTGTTGTGGGAGTCGTGGCGGTGCTGGAAGTGCTGTGAGCTGCGTAGTCTTGGCCGAGTACCACTGTCAGGATTGCGGCGTTGCCTGGGCTGGGGGTGAGCTGCGCGCCTGGATACAGCGCGGCTAGGGCGGTAGCGGTTGCCTGATGGCCGGTGGGGTAGAGGATCTGGGTTACGGGGTGGGCGCCAAGCCGTGTGCCCCCTATTGCGGCGCTGATGCCTTTGGTTTGTAGTTCGCTGGCTGCTTTGCTAGCGAGGCTGGGTGTAGTGGTGCCGTTGAAGACGGAGACCTTCGTGCCAGCGGGCACTTGCGGGGATGGGGTGGCAGGTGTAGTTGGGGCGTTGGCGGTAGGAGCGTCAAAGCTTTTGTCGCTGCGTAGGCTCTGCCAGAGCAGGTTCGCGTCGGGGGCTGGCACTAGCCGGTTGGGGTCAGACAGTGCTGGCTCGTTAGGCATCGTCACGAAGGTGACGTTGTGTGTCGGGATGTTTTTGACCTGCTTGGTTAAGTCCAGCAGTTTCGATATCGAGCCTAGGCCCTCGTCAACGGTGAGGGAGGAGGTAGCGGTATCGGCGAGGTGGTAAAGCTGCACGGGGTCGTTGAGGTTGCCTTGGGATTGAAGTTTGGTGATCAGCGAAGAGACGAACATTTTCTGCATCTCAATCCGCCCTCGGTCGCCACCGTCCCCGATGCCGTGGCGGTCTCGAACAAACGCGAGCGCTTGGTCTCCGGTGACATTGTGAATACCTTGATCGATGTTGAGACCGCTGTTTTGGTTTTCGTGAATGCCCGGTGGAGGCACGCACACATCGACTCCGCCTATATCGGTGATGAGCTTTCGGAAGCCGTTGAAGTCCAGTCGCACAAAATGGTCGATTCTTATCTGGGTGAGTTTCTCCACGGTGGCCGCTGAGCAGAGCGGGCCTCCCACGTTCATCGCTAGGTCAATCATTGAATGGGGAGCGGCGGGGATGGTGTGGGAGCCATCTCGAGACCTACACGCGGGTCGATCTACCAGAGTGTCACGCGGTATGGAGACGACAGTGGCATGGCGATGATCGGCGGTGACATGCACCAGCATCGACGTGTCAGAAATATCGGTGCCCGTAGTGCCGGTGAAGTGCCCGGTTTGTCCATTGCGTGTTTGTGAGCCCAGAATCAAAACATTGATCGCGGCACCGCCGGAGGCGGATGGTCGGTGGTGGAGGCTGTTGATATCACCCGCGGTCGTGATGTTGCCGTTGAGTTTGGTGTAAATCGCAGCCGCGGCGATCAGGATCATCACGAGAAATGCGGCCACAGTTAAACCGATGATTTTGAGCGCACGGCGTCGACGGCGTAGCATCGGCCGCTCGCCACCACCACGGCGCCTCTGGTTTGGCGGAGCGGCTGCGCGTTTCGCGGTTGGTTGTCTGCTCGGTCGCTGACTGTCACGAGGACGCCGAGGGACTGGCCGCTGCCGGCGCGCCGCTTGGCTTGAGTTGTCTCCGCGACCCCAATCTGTGTTGGTCATACAGCCGTTTATCCCACCCAGTCGCCAGTTGCCAAACCTTTCAGGTGGAGAACATAACAGCACAACTAGCACCCAGATCAGGCGGCGCGGTTACCCGGCTGATCAAATAGGGCACAATGTTAAGTAACGACAAGCCACCACCTACGCAGCTTCCGCCCACGTCCTGTGCGGTGTTTCGGTAGTTACCGTCTGGGTGTTCAGCAGGTCAGCGCGCTACTCCCAGACTTGTTACCAGCTGCTCCTCAACATCATCGTCTGACCGTACCTCTGGAATTGGGGAATCATCTGATGCTGCATCCGCACCTGACCTACCTTGAGACAATCCTTGTTGGTCTGCTGCAAGGAGTTACCGAACTGTTTCCCGTTTCTAGCCTTGGGCATTCCATTCTCATTCCGGCCCTCATCGGCGGGAACTGGGCCCGCGACCTGAACATGTCCGCGAAAGATTCTCCCTACTTGACGTTCCTCGTCGCCGTGCATGTGGCCACCGCCGTCGCGTTGGTGGTGTTCTTTCGCCGGGAATGGATGCGCATCGCCATCGGGCTGGTCACCTCGATCCGTGACCGCCGTATCTGTACTCCCGATCAACGCCTGGCCTGGCTGCTCATCGCCGCGACCATCCCCGTCGGTGTGGCCGGTCTAGTTCTGGAACACGCCGTGCGCACCGTACTGGGTAAACCGGCCCCAGCGGCGATCTTCCTCATTCTTAACGGCGTTGTTCTGGCCGGAGTCGAACGCCTCCGGGCCCGCGTTACCCCTAAGCCAGCCGCCTCATACACCGGGCCGGTGTTGCTGGGTACGGACACCAACACCGATGGTTCCGCCGTCGCCGCTTACGCCGCCACCGGCTACCAGGGTGCTCACTCGGCCGCCTCCACCAGCGGTGGTGTGTCGGCAATGCATAGTGAAGCCGCAGACGCCGCCGCTTCTGACCAGCGACTGTCCGGGCTGTCGTGGAAACACGCGATCCTGATCGGGGCGGCCCAGATTCTGGCCCTACTGCCCGGGATCAGCCGGTCGGGGTCCACGATAGCCGCCGGGCTGCTACGTGGCCTCAACCATGAGGACGCCGCTAGGTTCGCATTCCTGCTGGCCACTCCCGTCATCTTCGCCGCCGGTGTCCTCAAACTTCCCGAGCTCGCCGGGCCCGCCGGACACGGCATCCTGGGCCCAGTCGCCGCTGGCAGTGTTGCCGCCGGCATTGCCGCCTACATCTCCCTTAAGTTCCTGACCCGCTACTTCCAGACACGTACCCTCAACCCGTTCGCTCTATACTGCGTGGCCGCTGGCACTGTCAGTTTGGCCGTGATCACCCTGACCTAAGCGCCAGGGCGCACTGGGGCTGTCATTTTTGGTGGCGCAGATCGCCAACGTTAGTGGAACTACGGTGAGTGAAACTACGAGCGGAACCGCTACCCCGGAATCGTTTGTGGTGAAGCCGATGATGCCTAGTGTCGCTTCGGCAAGCAGCGCCGGACGCAACGCCTCGTGGCGTTTGAAGGCTCCAACCAGCACCGAAGGTGGGCGGAATACGAGCACGACCAGGACGACAACAAGTAGAAACGCCAAAACCGTATGCGGTCCCATCAGCAGCAGATCTATATTGGTCCGTATCTTACGATCGATCGTGTTAAACGCGGTCCCGTTTAACACCGAGCCGGCGAACCGCCCAAAGTGGCTGCGTTCATTGGCTGGACGCAGATAGTCCGCCCAGCTAATAACTCCAGCTAAGAGGAACCCCGCAGACACAGCCAGTAGCAGGCGTCGCCAATTGATCGCCGTTTTTGCCACTAACAAGCCCAGGACCACGAATGTGGGAACTAACGTAAGGACACCGCCAAATTTCGCGCCACCCGAAGGGGAACCTACTAGCCACAGAACCGGAGCGGCGACGCCGGCGACGATAGCGACAGCTGCCCACCGTGGACGGCCCACCGCTAAAAAGGCTGCTAGCAGCACCACGGCTGATGCCAACACTGAAAACGCGATACCACCCAATCCGACGAATCGCCCCGCTACGAGCGGGTTATATCCAAGTAAAGTATCGATCTGCAGGCCGCCGCCGGTGAGCACATCTACCAAGAAAACACCCAAGGTGATAGCCGAAAGTGTGCATACTTCAACGCGCATTCGATGCTTGGCTCCAGCGAAGTAGCCGGCCATGCTCACAATCGCTAAGCTGACGGCGACGAATAGCGCGACCGCACCGTAAATCGCCAATTCCGGGCTTTTAGCACTCCACCATGGCATCAAATTGGCGAGGAATGTAGCGGTAGGAACCGTGGCCAGGCCAAGCGCGGCACCTCGTAGTGCTAACAGTGTTTTCTCGCGGACGTGCTTGTCGCGTTCTTGTCGCCGCAGCAGCGCTCCGAGCGAAACGATAACAAACGCGAATATGATTCCGTAACCGATGAAAAATATCGGTATTACCATGTGCTGCTGCACGGCTTGGTTATCTGTGGCGATGAGTTCATCCAGCGTGTCGCTAAGGCTGGAAGGGCGCCCGTGCTGCTCACCTTCCATGGGGCGGCCAGCTACCGTATCTGGGAAAGATTGGCCAAGCTCGGCGAGCACCGTTGGTGCGACATCAGAAAGCTGTACATAGGGCACACGCCGGCTGCTCGGCGACCGCAGCCACCCCTTACCAAAACCCGGACCGGTAATGACCGCAGGGTGTAAGCGTGACTGGGTCGCATTGTCTTCAGAAACACCGACAACCATCAAGGCTGAGCGCATCGGCAACGCGGCCTGGACCTGTTTTATTACCGAGTCCATTGCGCGCAGCGCGGCTACGCGTGTGCCGGCATCGCTGGGAAGGGGTTGAGCCGCGACGATCGTTGCTGGGCAACGCCGCAGGAATTCGCTGCTATCAGTAGGAAATGCCGGTGCGTATTGACGTACGTCTCCGCTAGAGGAGGCGGCGGCTAATGCCGCACCAGAGCCTATGGCGGAAACACATGGTAAAGAGGCGCTGAGCCAACCGGGTTTCGCTCCGAAGCGCAGGTTCTCGTTGAGCGAAACAATCCCAGGCATCGCGGGCACATGGGCCCCCGGAGCCCGTATCTCTACCTTCGGAAGCGGCCGTTCACTACACCCTGCTTGGGCATTTATCTGGTCAGGGTTTTTGATCGCCGCATACGTTCCAGCGCCCATGGTCAGCCACCCCTCAGCAGGACACGTCACCGCGGGAGCCGAACGCACGGAGAGGGTCCCTACTGAGCCGTGGTCGGCTAGGGCCGCCAAAGTAGGTGTCTCCGAAGGAGACACATCAGTCCAACGTAATCCCGGCACGCCGACAACCACTACGTGCTCGAGATTCGTATGAGCCATCACCGGCGTCGATCCGATCAACGATCCGGCGCACACAAAAATTACTACTATGACGCGCACTAGTTTCATAATCACAACGACTCCGGTCGGGCAACACGGTGCCGCATTGCTGGACCCAATCCAACCAAAATTTGAGGCACTCCTCGTCTTTATGACTTATCAGCAGCGGCACTGCAGCTGCTGATAGTAGTTGATTATCTTTGGTACTTGGGCCTGTCGGCCAGCGCCATCCCGTGTGTCTTCCTACTACTTCGGCGGCACCGGCGGCCGGTCTCGTCGTAGATCGCGTCGTGTATTCGATCGGCGGCCACGCGTCGCCTGAGATCTGCGAGACCTCCTCGACGGCATTACCCAAATTCCATGACATCCCGCGGTCAGATGCGCCGGGTGGCGGCGCATTACAGACCTCGACTACCGGCACCCGCGTCAGCCCGGGCCTTATCTATAGCGACTTCGCCTTGCGTTCTTAGATAGATCCTGTTTACACTTTGCGTACCACATAGCGAAACGGCTATCCCATATTATGAGAAATAGTGAAATGACTAAGCACCTTCCAGTGTTGCAGCTTCCGTCATATTCGCCTGCTTATTCAACGGCACGATGACTCGGCCTTACTAGGATGTAAGGCACCGCTGTGACTAGTAGGGCGTGCTGGTCCTCGCAACGAAATGACTGAGAAGGTGGTTGCACCATGACTACTCCGTCGGTGGAACTAAAATCGGTGCGGCGAGACTTCGTCACGCCGAGCGGTGACACGTACCCGGCGGTGCGCGACATCAACCTGGTGATTCCAGCCGGCACGTTCGTCTCGATCGTGGGCCCTACTGGCTGCGGGAAGTCGACGATTCTCAACGTCGTAGCCGGCTTGCTGCCGCCCACCGAAGGGCAGGTGATGAGTTTCGGTAAGCCGGTGTCTGGGTTGAACGCACATACCGGCTACATGTTTCAGCAGGAAACGCTGCTGCCATGGAAGACGATCGTGGACAACGTCCGGCTCGGCCTGACCATGCGGGGGGTATCGAGTAAGGCAGCTAAGCGTGACGCTCGGTCCTGGCTCAAGCGGGTTGGTTTGGCAGGTTTTGAGGATCGCTATCCGCATCAGCTCAGCGGTGGCATGCGTAAGCGCGCCTCGATCGCTCAAACCTTGATCACCGGTCCCGAGGTCCTGCTGATGGACGAACCGTTCAGCGCGCTGGACGTGCAGACTCGGCAGGTTATGGAGAATGAACTGCTACAGCTCTGGCAAGACTCCAACACATCGGTGCTATTCATCACCCATGACCTCGACGAAGCTATCGCCCTCTCCGACGAAGTACTTCTACTCTCCTCGGGCCCAGGCAGTTCCATCATTGGACGCTTCGACGTCGAGCTGCCACGCCCGCGTGACCTAATGACTGTGCGGGATCAACCCGGTTTCACCGAGATCTACACCAAAGTTTGGTCCCAGCTGCGCCAGGAAGTGATGAAGACCTATGCAGCAATCTGACCTACCCGTTCGGCGGACCGCGCGAGCCAGGGCTCGCCGCCGTCGCTGGATTGTCCACTCACTGCAGGTTGCGATCGCCGTAGTGATTCTCGGTGGCTGGCAGCTCGGCTCGAACACCGGCTTCGTGGACAGTTTTTTCTTTAGTAAGCCCAGTGATATCGCGGCGCGGGCCTATGACTGGATCAAAACCGGGTACATCCTTGACGACCTCGCTGTCACACTGCAGGAGGCGTTCTACGCCTTTGTGTTGGGATCGCTGGCCGGTGGGGCAGTGGGCTTTCTGCTCGGTCGGGTGAGGCTGCTTGCGGAAGTATTCGATCCCTACATCAAGATGCTGAACGCACTGCCCCGGGTGGTGCTCGCGCCGATCTTCTTGCTCTGGTTCGGGTTGGGTATCTCTTCAAAGGTGGCTTTCGGCTTCACTCTGGTCTTCTTCATCGTGTTTTTCTCGACCTTCCAAGGAGTCAGAAACGTTGACCGGATACTTGTGGACAACGTGCGAATGCTGGGGGGCAAGAGACGACACGTCTTGCGACACGTCCTCATTCCGAGCACGGCGACCTGGATTTTCTCCAGTTTGCACGTCAGCGTCGGGTTCGCGATTGTGGGTGCCGTGGTCGGTGAGTATCTGGGTGCGTCCCAGGGCGTCGGATACCGCATCGCTCAATCGGAAGGAACGTTTGACACCACCGGTGTATTCGCGGGCATGACTATCCTGACGCTCGTGGTGCTAGTTATCGATCTGGCGGTCAACCGGATCGAGCGCCGATTGTTGCGCTGGAAGCTCGACGAGCACATGACTTAGCTGACCAGAATTACCAGCAAGCGTTATTCTGTCCGCAGCCCACTAGAGCGAAAGATACCTCCATGAAACATAAATTGTGGCGCACACGTGCGCTTATTTTCCTGCTAGCCGGGGTGCTCCTGGCAACCAGCGCATGCGGCGGCAGCGCGAAGAGCGATTCCAGCAAGTTGACGATTGGCGTCGGCGGCCAGAGCTCGCTCGTCTACCTGCCTACTACTTTGGCAGCTCAGCTGGGCTATTACCAGCAAGTGGGCCTCGAAGTAACGTTGCAAGACCTACAGGCCGGTTCGAAGGCGCTCACCGCCTTGCTCGGTGGCAGCGTGGATGTCACGTCAGGGTATTACGACCACACGATCCAGACGCAGGCTAAGGGCAAATCGATCGAGTCATTCGTCACGATGCTGAAGCTTCCAGGGATTGCCCTAGTAATTTCGCCTCAGGAACACAAGCAGATCAGCTCCATCTCTGACCTCAAGGGTGCCAAGATCGGCGTCACCGCTCCCGGTTCATCGACTGATTTTTTCTTGAACTACCTGCTTAAGTGGGCCGGCCTATCCGCGGATGCGGTCAGTCACCAGGCGATCGGCAGTGGCAGCACCGCGGTCGCGGCGATGGAACAGGGCACCGTAGACGCGGCCGTCATGATCGACCCGGCCATCTCTGAACTCCTCAAACGACAGCCTGACACGAAAATCCTGTATGACCTGCGAACGGCTGACGGCGTGCAAAAGATATACGGAACTCCGCAGTACCCCGCTGCCGTGCTTTACTCCACATCGTCGTGGGTCAAAGAGCATGCTGCCATCGCCAAGAAGTTGGCCGCAGCGATCGTCAAAACCCTGCAGTGGATCAATACCCACAGCGCCGCGGAAATTGCCGCCAAGATGCCAGCGAGCTTGGTCGGCGCCGACAAGAACCTGTACATCAAGGCATTGAGTGCAGCTAAGCCGACCTATTCACTGGACGGAAAGATGCCACCCGAAGGCGCATCCGAGGTGCTTAAGGTATTGTCGTCAGATCCCGCGATCGCCAAGGCGAACATTAATCTTGCCGCCACGTACACGAACTCACTACTACCGCCGTCTTGATTGGCTAGTACCTCCGATGAAGGAGGATCATGCCTATAGCAAGGATTTCCTACACTGAAGAAGACGCGTGGCGAGACCTGCCTATTTTACTTGGGGCAGCAGGCTTAAATGAAAGCTTAAAGAATGAAGCCGAGCTTCTTCACTACAATCAGAACAGCCTATTTCGAATTCCTTCTCTGGGAATAGTTATGCGGAATGTTCGACCGAATCCGCTGGCTGCCGGACGCGCCAAAAGGGTAGCAAAACTTGGGGAGTATTTTAGGCAATCCAGTGCCCCCACAGTGAGGTTGGCTGATGGTTTTACCCAACCTATTAACGTTGGAGACCTTTGGGCCACAATATGGAATGAAGAGGAGCGTAGGCCTAAGGATCAGATTAAAGGTCGCCATATGGGTTCCGCGCTTAAAGCGTTTCATGAGATAGATATTAGCGTCCCGGAATTGGCAGCTCTGCCTCGCTGGCAAAATCCGCTAGCGGATAGTAAAAGCCGTATCAGGCAAGGCTTCACAAAAGAACTTATAACTAAAGAGGAATATGAAAAACTGATCGCGTTGATGGATGAGCTTGAAAGAGATATTAGAATTGTTCGGCAACAGCTAGAAAAAATGTTTACATTACTTCACGGCGATCCACAAATAGCAAATTTATTGTTTAGAGATGACGAGCCAATATGGTGTGATTTTGATTCAACTATGATAGGTCCGTCACAAGCGGATCTTGCGGTAACCGCGGTGAACGCTATCCGCTTCAATAAGTCTGAACGGCATAAACAAGCGGCAGCTGCTTACGGCCAAGATGTAATGCAGGATGAACATTGGGATCTTTTCCGGCGGATGCGAGAGGCAAAGTTGATTGCTTCTAATATTTTGAACCTCAAGGATCACCCAGCTATCCGGCCTGAATTTGAAAAAAGGTACCGGAGTGTTTTCGAGGAAGGTAATGAAATTTGGATTCCTTACACTGAAGCAAAGGAAAACTACGACAGCGAGAATCCAGGTTGGCTCGACCAACAGGCCTCTACTCAGACCGCGGCCAAGGTAACAGCAGATGCGGCTAGGCGGCCTCGCCCTGACTGTAGGCGACCCCGCAATCCGAGACCGAGATAGCATACCTCGGCTGCGATGCGTTGGAGTAAGTCACTGCCACGGGTTAGACTTCCGGATATGACGCTGCTGCCCGTCGATGGACTGGAGGTCCGCGTTCTTGTCGACAACGTCACCGACGGTTTGTCATCGACTCCCGCACATGTGGAGAGCGAATTTTCCTATGCCGTCCGGCGTGGTTTGCTGCGAGTCAGCGGTCGCTCGCTGTGCTGCGCTGTCCACGGACTTTCACTGCTGTTAACGGCGCGCCGCGGTGGGCGAGAACGCACCGTTCTCTTTGATACCGGGCCTGAGGAGTACGCGTTCGAGCGAAATGCGACCCGGTTGGGCGCACCGCTGGGATCGGTTGAGGGAATCGTTTTGTCACACGGGCATTGGGACCATTGCGGTGCTGTCTTCACGGCCCTCAACTTGGCGCGGCAGGCGTCCGGTCGCACCGTCCCGGTATATATGCATCCGCAGATGTTTCGCACTCGGGCGCTACAGCTTCCCGGCGGCGCCCTCGAAGTGTTCGACGATGTGCCAAGCGTGCAGGACCTGCAAGCCAACGGAGCGGAGGTCGTGTCGACCGGTGAGCCGCAGACACTGCTCAATGGCGTGTTTCATCTATCAGCCGAAATTCCCCGCGTGACGGAGTTCGAGCCAGGAATGCCCGGTCAGGTACGCAGGACCACCGATGGCCATTGGGAACCAGACGAGCTGGTGCTCGATGAGCGTTGGCTTGCGGTCCACGTTGCCGACAAGGGCCTGGTTGTGTTCAGCGGCTGTTCCCACGCCGGGATCATCAATGTGCTTGAGCACTGTCGCGCCAGCTTCCCTCACGTCCCAGTCCACGCGGTCGTGGGAGGTCTGCACCTTTCGGGTCCAAACGAGCAACACATCGACCAGACCGTGCAGGCCATGCGCGGCTATGCTCCGCAGTCCATCGCGGCGGCACACTGCACCGGCTGGCGAGCCGTCCGGGCCCTAGCTGAGGCGTTCGGCGACGATGTGGTTGCACCCTCGGCCGTCGGTAAGCGCTACAGCTACTGACAGACCACCACGGACTCCGAACAACACTACACATGTGGTAGAAGACTACTGCTGCGCGTAGAAAAGCCTTTCAATAAGCTTGAGGTCATTCGTTGGCTCTTTGTCGGTTATATTTTGAATCATGGTTTTCTCTTCTGGGTCTTCAAAGACAAGCGTATAAAGCGGAGTGTTCTTGTTGTACTGGCAGCCGGGAAATAACAAGTGATGATGCCATTCGATACCCTGAGTACGTAGCTCCTTGGCTCTTTCCACTATCCGTTTCGTGTCTTCCGAAGGACCAGGCTTTCCATCGATTTGCTCTTTTTGCAAAATTTTACTGCCGTGCAGTAAAGGAGCAAGCTCTTGACCCAGATTGTGCTCCAGCTTGTCTGAGTAGTGGACTAAATTACTATTATTTTCCAGGTCTTCAAATACAAAAGCATATTGAGGTCTAACGTTAAATGCGCAGTTGGGTGTCAGAATATGGAAATGCCACCGCGCTCCTCTATTTGCTAACATGTGTGCCGCTTTTCTGATGGTCTCAAGCGGTACTTCTTTCATCACTTCATGCACCTCCTCGTTTATGAGTGTCGAATCTGCAGTAGTGCAGCGTCGGAGTGTGGAACGGCTCCCAGCCCTAAAATGGTGACACGTCTGAGTTTATGGCCATGCTGCCCAGGCCCGTCTCGGCTGGTCTGGCGACAGACCCGGAGTATGCAGCTTGGGATGGGGTGGTCTGAGCCATCGCATGCTGCGATTGGGCAGGGAGCGGTCGGCCGCGCGGATGATGCCAGTCGACTAGGACCGTACGGATCGCCAACCTAGCCACTTGAGCTGGGTGGGGCGGTGCCGGCCGCGGTAGGACAGCACCGCTTTACGGATGGCGCCGCCGCCGGTGCGCTGAGAGGGCGGGTTTGGTGTGAGGCAGTCACGCAGGCGGATCAGCCTGCCGTGGATTCCGGTCTTGGCGGTGTCGCCGGGCATCCTGAGGATGCGGGTGACCTGTTCGTAGGTGTAGTCGTGATAGTAAGCCAGCACCAGCGCATGCCGTTGCAGCGAGGTCAATCTGCTGCGGAGCTCGGTGTATTTGGCGTGAGTGTCGAACTGGTCGGTGACGGGGTCGTCGACTAGGATGGTCCAGATGAGCTGCCCAGCCGCGTCTTCTCGGCGGCACCGGTCCTGCTCAGTGCGGATCCGGTCGACGGCGGCATAGTGGGTGGTGCTCAAGATCCATCCGACGCCGCTGCTCTGGCCGGGGTGGTATCTGTTGGCGTTACACCACACTCGCACGAACACCTCCTGGGTGAACTCCTCAGCTTGTGCCCTGTCGCGTATCAGGCGACAGGCCAGCCCAAGCACCCGTGAAGCGAGCAGGTTGTAGAGCTCACCGAACGCCGCCATATCGTCCCCGGCCACTTTGGTGAGCAGAGCTTCCACAGCATCACTGCGTGCTCCGGTGAGAGGCCGGGTGCCTCGGGCTTGTCGGGGCATGCCATGGTTGTTACGGCCACCTGCCGACAGCTGGCCGTACAGCGAGGTAAAGCCGCCCATGTGTCCCCCGGAAATTTTCCCGGCGAGGTTATCGTCGGGTCGCCAGGGTCTAGGGCGTTGAAGCTGCACGGATTTTCGTCTACCAAGCAACCGACTCTGGTGCCGGCGGCCGACGACGCGCTCGGGTTACTCTAACACGGTCGGACGTAATCCTCGGTTCTCAACAAAGTGCACGCAGGATCTGGCGATTGAGATCAGGAGCACCGAGGGCCAGCTCTTCAAGGTCGAGGCGTGCGAGTATCAACAGACCGGAACGTCCGTGTGGATGGCGGTGCGCAGCATCAATGCGACGAAGGAGCTCGGTTATGCAGCGTTCCGCGCCCCACTTCGGGCTGATGCGAGATGGCTGAGCTGGAGGCCTTGCGGGCCGCGGTGTTGGCCGCGCTCGACGATCCAGATGCAGCCGCTGGCGTGGACGCGGTGGGGCGTGTGTGTCGAGCGTGTGTGCGACTGTTGCCGGTGGACGGCGCCGCGGTGTCGATCATGTCCGATGCGCAGAATCGGGAAACGGTCTATGCCAGTGACGCGGTGAGCGTCGCGTTGGGGGAGTTGCAATTCTCTCTGGGCGAGGGCCCATGTTTCCAAGCCTATGCCACCGGTGGCCCGGTGCTAGTGCCCGATCTGGCCAAGGCCGCTGCGCCGCACTGGCCGGTGTTCGCCGCGCAAGTGGCTGACTATCCAGTGGGGGCGTTGTTCACGTTCCCGGTGCAGATCGGAACGATCCGGTTGGCCACCCTAGACACCTACCGAACAACAGCCGGGCCGCTGAGCGCGGCGGAGTTGTCGGTGGCACTGCAGGTGGCCGACATTGCTGCGCTGGCATTGTCGGGACTCGCCGCCGGGGATGACTCGTGGCTGGATGAGGACGGGCGGTGGTTGGAAGAATCATCGACGATGCGGCATCGTCAGGTGCACCAGGCCACCGGTGTGCTGATCATCCAATTAGAACTACCCGCCGGGCAGGCGCTGTCGCGTATGCGGGCGTATGCGTTCAGCCACGACCGGCCGTTGGCCGACATTGCCGCGGATATAGTCGGCCGCCGGCTGCTATTGGTTGAAGACCAGGGATAAAGGGAAAGATGCAACGTCTAGACTTGCCCGTATACCTAAGGAGAACGTGATGGCCATACGTGAAGGGCGGGTCGCCCAGGCGTTCGTGGAGTTGGCCGACACGCTGGTCGATGACTATGACGTTGCTGACCTGCTGCATACCCTGGCGGAGCAGTGCGTGCGGTTGCTGGATGCCGCCGCGGCCGGGCTGCTGCTGGCCGATCAACGTGGCAGCCTGCAGGTGCTGGCCTCCTCAAGTGAAGGGGCCAGGCTGCTAGAGTTATTCCAGCTACAAACCGAAGAGGGTCCCTGTGTGGAGTGTTTTCACACCCAGGCCCCGGTGCTGGTCGCCGACATTGCCGCGGAAAGCCACCGGTGGCCGCAATTCGCCGCCGCGGCCAGCCGCGAGGGGTTCGTCTCGGTGCATGCACTGCCGCTGCGGCTACGGACCCAGACCATCGGAGCGCTGAACCTGTTCGGTCGTGAACGTGGTGCACTGTCGGAAGAGGATCTGCGACTGGGCCAGGCGCTGGCCGATACCGCCACCATCGGCATCCTGCAGGAACGCGCGATCCATCACAGGGAAATCTTGGTCGAACAGTTGCAGACCGCCTTGAACAGCCGGGTGATCATCGAGCAGGCCAAGGGGGTGCTCGCCACGGTCGGCAACCTTGACATGGGTGCGGCGTTCATCGTGTTGCGAACCTATGCTCGCAACCACAGTGCCCGACTGAGCGAGGTCGCCCGCGACCTTGTCGAACGTGACCTCGATGCCACCACTGTGCTGGCCGGGCACCTAGCGCCGCGACCGACTATCTGAGCCAGCACAACCCCACTCGCCGACTCCCGTGGACACATGAGCGTAGCTGAATCACGGCATCTTCACCGGTGGTGATGGGTGAGGATGCCGTGGGCGGTGCTGGCGCCGGTGGCGGGTTCAGTGTGCACGATGACGGCCATCAACCGAGGCACGGCGTGGATGAGCTGATGTTCGACCTCGTGGGCGATGTGGTGAGCCCGCTCCACGGTCAGCGCGGCATCCACGGTGACGGCGAGTTCGGCGCGCAGACTATGCCCAATCCACCGCATCCGCAGTTCGTCGGCCTTGAGGACTCCGGGAACAGAGATGGCGGTGCGTTCGACAAGGTCAATGGTGGCAGGGTCAATAGCGTCCATTAAACGGCGGAACACTTGCTTCGCTGCATCACGCAGCACGAACAGGATCATCACGGTGATGCCTAACCCGATGATCGGATCTGCCAGTGGGAAGCCGAGAGCGACTCCCGCTGTGCCAAGCACAACGGCCAGGGAGGCAAAGCCATCGGTGCGGGCGTGCAACCCATCGGCGAGCAAGGCGGCCGAGCCGATGTGCCGGCCCACGGTGATTCGGTGACGGGCGACGACCTCATTTCCAGCGAATCCCATGACGCCGGCAACCGCGACGGCCCATAGGTGGTTCACCGGTTGGGGGTGGATGAGCCGTATCACCGACTCGTAGCCGGCGATGGCTGCTGAGGCGGCGATGATCAGGACCACCAGGGCTCCGGCGAGGTCTTCGGCGCGGCCCAAGCCGTAGGTGTAGCGCCGGGTTGCCGCCCGGCGGCCGAGTAGGAGCGCGATCCCGATCGGGAGAGCGGTCATCGCGTCGGCGAAGTTGTGGATCGTATCGCCCAGGAGCGCCACTGAGCCGGTGAACAGCGCTACCCCCAGTTGCGGCCCGGCCGGGGGGAACCGTACCGCCAATGACCATAATATTTTAAAGCCCGGGGCCAAAATTTTGAATCCGGAATTTTCTTCATAAATTCCGCTGGTATATTATAGTTATAATACGGCGATTCTAATTCATTGACTTCGGTCGCAACAGAAAAAGGGTCTAACAAGTAAGACTTCGACAGGTATGAAATAGGCGTCGAAAGAACCTTACTAGATGCACCAAATACTGCATTATTGTTAATGATATCATATTCGGAATCTTTATATAAATTATAGTGAGCCATACGAGGTGTATCTCG
>JBBSOC010000042.1:0-20305 GCA_038260095.1 Mycobacteriales bacterium
CACCAGCGCGCCGCCGCGGCCCAGATAGCGCAACACAGTTTCACTGGGATGACCGTAATCATTATGCGCCCCCACCGATACCACCGCCGCCCGTGGCGTGACGGTGTCAAAGAACTCCGGCTCGGAGTAAGCCGAGCCATGATGGGGCACCTTGAGCACGTCTACATGGGACACAACCCCGCTACTGAGCAACTCGCGCTGCCCGGCATGCTCCACATCGCCGGGAAATAGCGCCGTGATCCCCGCTATCTGTACTAGCAGCACCACTGAGTTGTCGTTAGGCGGAGAGCGAGTGCCAGACAGTGACCGCTGCGGGCCAATCACAGTCAGCGTTGCGTCACCAATCGTCTGCCGCCAAGTAGGCGTTGCGATCAACAGTGGTGCTCGGATCTGCTGTGCCCAGTTCAGCAGCCGACGATAGCCGCCGGGCGGGTCCTGTGCTTGGCCAACCAGCACCGCCGACACGCTCCTACCTCGCGACACACCGTCCACTCCACCCACATGGTCGGCATGGGGATGGCTGAGCACGAATAGCGGAACATGTTGGATTCCCAGTTCGGACAGACAACGATTCACGCTGACCGGCTCGGGCCCAGCGTCGATCACAACGCCGCTGCCTGGACCCACCCTCAGCACAGCGGCATCCCCCTGCCCGACGTCACACATAGCCATCAACCAGCCCGGTGGTGGCCACGGCTGGTTGCGCAACTGCATCGGAAGCAGCACCAGCAGGAGCCCGGCAATCAATGCGACGCACGACCACCGGGTTACTGGCTGACGCCAGATCAGGCACAGCACGCCGATCGCTACGGTTGCCAAAAATGCTCCCCCCAGCCCCGAGGGCCAGTGCAGCTGGGCATACTGCCACCTGCTGGCGTGCTCGGCGACCATCGTGAGCCACCGGGCAGGCCATCCAGCGAGCCACGCAAGCGTCGTTGCTGACCATCCACCTAACGGATCCCACAGAGCTGAGCACAGCGCGGCGGCGACACCCAACACTGTGATTGGCCCTACCGCAAGCGATGCAGCCACATTGGCCGGGACCGCGACCAGGCTCACAGCACCGCTATAGCCGGCGATGAAAGGCATGCACGCCAATTGGGCGGCGAGCGGAACCGCTAGTAGCTCAGCCAAACCTCGTGGGATACCGCGGGCACGAAGTGCCGCAGCCCAGCTTGGCGCAAGCACGATCAGACCAAGCGTGGCCAACACCGAGAGCACAAAACCCGGTGAGCTCGACAGCGTCGGGTCGTACACGATCAACGCGATAACCGCGAAACCCAGTGCCGGAAGTGCGCTTCGTGGACGGGAGGCCGCCAGAGCGATGAGCGCAATCGCGGCCATCGCCGCGGCCCGTAACACGCTCGGGGATGGGCGTGCCAGCACCACGAATCCGGCAAGTGAGCATCCCGCAAGTGCTGCTGAGCTTACCGGACCTGCCCCAAACGAGCGCGCGACCAGCAACACTGCCCCCACAACAATCGCAAGGTTCGCACCAGATACCGCGGTGAGATGCGTCATACCAGTAATGCGAAACTGCTCTGCTAGCTCGGGTTGTAGCGCAGCGGTGTCGCCTACGGTGAGCGCGGGTATCAGACCACCGGAAGGCTGCGGTACAACGTTGGATGCCTCGCGTAGTCCAGTGCGAAGCCGCCCAGCAGCGCGTTGCAACACCGAGGGTTTCCCCACGAGCTCCGGGCGTGAACTCACCGAGAGCGTGGCAGCTGTGAGGTCAGTAGGTCTGGCTGGAGCTAGACGGCCAACGAAACGAAGGCGCTGTCCTGGCAAGAGACCGGTGCACTCACAGCCGCGGGCAAACACCACAATGCGTTCGCCACCCTGGATGTCGACAGCGTGTGCCTGGCCGCTCGGGCCGGCATGTCCCTTTCGGTCGCGTGCAGTCCCACCACCTGCAGTTTCCAACCCGATCAGGGTGGCTCGCAACAGAAACGTTGACGTACCCGCTGGACCGGAACTGACGGAGCGTGGATCATCGACGAGCGCCATGGTTGCGGTGACATCGCTATGGTGTTCAGCAAGGCTCACAACAGGGCTTGCGTCTCGCATCGCCACCCGCGCACCAGTGGCAGTTGCGCCCAGGCATACCCCTGCACAGGCCACCGCCACTACCAGCCACGCTGCGCGGCTCGTGGACAACAACACCGCGACAACCACCACGGCCGACAGTCCAGCTAGCCATAGGCTATGACTGGCGGGTTGGCGCAACGCCCATAACGCGGCCAGCCAACACCCAGCGGCTGGGGCCACAAGTCGCGCATCTAACGTGCCCACAATCTGGTTGGCCAGCTCACGAGAGACCGCCACAGATCTTGCAGCACGGGATCTAAAAATATTGAATCGAGGAGTGCTGCCGCCAGGGCCCTCAGAGACACTCACGCGGTAACCAACGGTTTGAGTCGGGCAAACTTCGCCTCGCCGATCCCACCGACTTTGCGCAATTCCTGCACCGAGCCAAACCGACCGTGGGCGCTGCGGTAGGCGACGATGCGCTGCGCGATCACTGGTCCCACTTCGGGTAGCGCCTCCAGCGCCGTTACTGTGGCGGTGTTCAAATCCAGTAGCGCCCCTGACGCCACGGCCGCGTTACGACCAACCGGGCTATGACCAGCTGGACTAGCACCTGAGGCAGCGACAGACGGCGACGCGGCGCTCGGCGACGCATCGCTTTGACCGGCTTCCCCGACCACGATGAGCTCCCCATCGGCGACTTTGCGGGCCAGATTCAGCGAACCGAGCCCGACGTCGGGCAACGCTCCCCCGGCGGCCTGCACCGCGTCGGCGACCCGGGCGCCAGCTGGCACGTGCACCAGGCCTGGATTGTGCACTCGCCCGCTGACCGCAACGACGAGTTGCGCACTCGATGGCGATGCGGTAGCAGCCACTGACGGCAGCGCGATGGGTTGAGCCGCAGTGGCGTCTTTGCGCCACAACTTGAAGCCCAACACCCCACCGAGCAGCAGCAAAACCACGAGTCCGCAGATCGCGGCCGCAAGTACTCCGCGTCGCTCTGGATTTATCCGTGCGGCGCGGATTCGATCCCAGACCGACGGAGAACTTAGCCTTACAGGCTCAGTGGGGGAGGCAATATCGGTGGGCAGCGCAGCATCGGTCACCGTGACTGTGGCTGGCTGCAGCAGCCACTCCGACTCGAGGTTGGATTGAGCGGTGCTATTGGTATCAGCGGAGCCGCCGGCTTGACACCGGCCCTTCGGTATCGATGGGCCTGAAGGCAGCGGTGACACTGAAGGCACTGAAGGCATCGGCGACTTGGCGGCCTCCAGGGCGGCTAAGCGTAAACGAGCGCCTTGAATAGTCTCGTGATCTGCCGTACGGTTTCGACCCCAACTCATGACAGCCGAGGCTAGGGACCCGACGCTTACCTCAGGCCGGGTGCTCGCTCACCTGTGCATGAAAGCCCACGCTGTGTGCACTGGCATTCGATGCGGCTACCCATGTTCTTCAGTTACAGGGTCTCTGGCCGCGACAGTAGCTCAGCTTCTACCGCCGGTGGCGCTGCATCTAGCTCCTCAGGAGAGTCGACCCCGACGTTATAGCTGTGCACCCGCCATCGGCTGCCGTCAGATGTCCGTAACTGCACCCAACGGCAGTTACCCAACCCCGCAAAGCCCCACGGCACAGACGCAGGCCAGTTCAGTAGCAGCGCTAGTGCTCGCTTGATAACTCCACCATGGGTGACCAGACACACAGGACCATCAGTGCGAGCTAGCGCGGTGTGGATCGCTTCGCTCACCCTTGCGGTGATCGCCGACTCAGACTCAATACCGTCGATATCGGGCTCACCTCCGGCGCGCCAGCGTTCGAACTCGGTGGGGTTTTGCTCGGCCATCTGTACGGAGTCCAAGCCCTCCCAGACCCCAAACCTGCGTTCGCGCAGCCGATCATCCACGTGCAGCGGCAAGCCAAGTTGCTGCGCTAGAACCTGTGCGGTGTCATAAGCGCGACGCAGATCACTGCTGATGATCAGGGCTGGTCGCTCCTGCGCGAGCACCACGGCGGCCGCCTTAGCCTGGCGGCGGCCGACCTCATTGAGTCCGACATCGCGCTGCCCTTGCACTCGTTGGCTGGCGTTCCATTCCGTTTGGCCATGCCGCCACAACAGAAGTCGCTGCTGACTCATCAGTCACTTCCCTCACTCATAGACTTTGCCTCGGTGCGGCTATCACCCAGCGCTGCCGTGCCGGAGGGAATACCGATCGGTATCACCGGGCAGTCCTTCCATAGCCGCTCTAGACTGTAAAAGGCGCGCTCATCGCTGTGCTGGACGTGCACCACAATGTCGCTAAAGTCCAACAGCACCCAGCGTCCTTCGCGATGTCCTTCCCTGCGCACGGGTTTAGTGTCCAGCTCGAGCAACCGCTCCTGCACGGCGTCCACGATGGCCTGTACCTGCCGTTCGTTAGGCGCCGACGCGATCACGAAAACGTCAGTGATGCTGAGTTGTTCGCTGACGTCGAGCACGACAATGTTAGTGGCCAGTTTGTCCGCGGCGGCCGATGCGGCAGCAGTAGCCAACGTGATGGCATGCGTTGATGCGGTCACTCACGATCCTTTCGATAGGAGTCAGGTTAAACGGTGATCTCTAAGCGTAGAGGCCCCGTTTTTCTATGTACTGCACGACGCCATCGGGCACGAGATACCAGATTGGTCGGCCTTGTCGAACCCGCAAGCGGCAACCGCTCGATGAGATTGCCATCGCCGGTATCTCCAGTAACGTAACGGCGTGCTCGGGCAAGTGACCGTTGTCAAGATGGAAACCCGGACGGGTCACTCCGATGAAATGTGCCAGCGCAAACAGCTCATCGACCTGCTTCCACGACACGATCGCCTCCAACGCGTCAGCGCCGGTGATAAAAAACAGCTCAGTGTCCTCAGGGTAGGCGGCCTTGAGGTCTCGCAGCGTGTCGATGGTGTAGGTGGGACCATCGCGGTCGATGTCGATCCGGCTCACCCGAAATCGTGGATTAGACGCTGTGGCGATTACGGTCATCAGGTAGCGATCTTCAGCGGGACTGACGTAGCAGTCCTGCTTCTGCCATGGCTGCCCAGTGGGAACGAAAAGCACCTCATCCAGCTCGAACAACGTGGCAACCTCACTGCCAGCGACAAGGTGCCCATGGTGGATCGGATCAAACGTTCCGCCCATCACACCAACCCTGCGCACCAGCCCACTCTACGCACCGGGTAGTGCCTGCGGTGCACGGACTTTGACAGGATCATTTTTCATTCGTCTGCCTCATCCTGGTAACCGTCTGGATGGACTGCTGGACAAATTGCGGAATGAACCCGAACTCACCAGCAGTCCATCGCTTGGCAACCGAGTTAGTCGGGTACAGCAGGATATTTCCGGGCTGTCCGTGAATCGCGATATCCGTGCCGTACTCATCTGTCACACCTACCCAATGCAGCCCGGTGGCCTCAAGGATATGTTGCCCTAGACCTATACCGATGCGGTTAATCACGGGATTAGGGTCTGCACGATCTTCCTCAACCACTCGAGTCCACTGCCTGAGGCTCTCGTCATAGTACTCGCCGAGCGACGAGAAATAACGCACATCGATTCCAGCTTCTGACAGCTCATGGAGGTTTTCGGCGAGCCAGCCATGCTCGGCGTCATTGAGCTCCAGGATCTGTGGCCCCACTGAGGGGGCATCAGAATTATCGGTAGTAGAACCCTGTGGATGTTTCTTCTTAAACCAACCCATAGATGAAAGCCTAGTGGTTCACTACTGGCTTGCCCGTCACGAGCACCATATCGTCACGATGGATTACTTCCCGCTGGTGCTCGGCGGCCAGCATAGGCGTGGATTTTCCGAGCAGCTGCGGAAGAGCCCGTGAACCGTAACCGACCAACCCGTGCGCCACAACTACACCATCAGGTCCTACTACCTCCACCGGATCACCGGCGTCGAATTCCCCGTGCAACCGCGTAACTCCAGCCGCCAGCAGCGACGCATGCCGGTCGGTGACAGCCTGTAGCGCGCCCGCGTCAATCACGAGCTGGCCAGCCGGGGTGGCGACATGGCGCAGCCACAGCAAACGGATCGGCAGCCGCGAGCCGGTAGGTGCGAAGTACGTGCCTACCGGCTCGCCAGCCAGCACCGCATGAGCATGCGTGGCGTTGGCCAACACCACATGCACCCCGGCCGCGGTGGCGATGCGCGCCGCGGCGAGCTTGCTAGCCATGCCACCGCTGCCAATCCCAGAGGAACCAGAGCTACCAACGCTGACCTCGGCCAGCTCGGATTCGTCTATGACCTCCTCCAGCAGTCGAGCACCGGCGCGGCGAGGGTCGTCTGTGTAAAGACCCGCAACGTCGGAGAGCAGCACTAGAGCATCCGCATGTACCACGTGCGCCACGAGTGCGGCGAGTCGGTCGTTGTCGCCGAACTTGTTCTCAGCGGTGGCTACCGTGTCGTTTTCATTCACAACCGGCAACGCCTTGAGCGCCAGCAGCCGGTCAAAGGTGCGCTTAGCGCTGCGATACTGGCTGCGCCGCAGCAGATCCTCAGCGGTGAGCAGCACCTGCCCCACCACCAGGTTGTAACGGGCAAACGACGCCGCATACCGAGCGATCAACAGCATTTGACCTACGCTGGCGCTGGCTTGTTTGCTCGCCGCGTCACGAGGTTTGGCACGCAGTCCCAGCGAGGCAAATCCGGACGCGACGGCGCCAGAGGACACCAGTACTAGCTCCACGCCTTGGCTGTGCCGCTGCGCGATCGCGTTGACAAGTGCATCGATCTGGACCGGATCGATGCAGCCAGTCGAAGATGTGAGCGAAGCTGACCCCACCTTCACCACCACTCGCCGCGCGGTACCGATGGGATCGCGCAGCTGCATCAGCTTTCCCCCACCGACACTGGCGGTTCAACACCCGGGTCCGTGGCATCGGTGGCCTCAGTGGCTGCGCTACTGCTGGCCGGCTCCGCGTCGCCTCGGCGCAGCTTGCGGGCGGTCAACCGTTGGATCGGCGTAGCACGATCGGAGGAGTCCAGGCGGTGGTCTGTTCCGCGGCCACTCGGGGTGAATTCCTCATCTCCCCCAACAGCTGGCTGCCACTCAAACGAGACGGTGCCGATCGTCACGGTGCAGCCAGGTCGGGCTCCCAGCCGATCTAGCTGAGCCTCTACCCCGAGCCGCGCTAGTCGATCCGCGAGGAACCCAACCGCCTCGTCGTTGCTGAACTGGGTTTGCCGCACCCACCGTTCAGGTTTGGTGCCTCTGACGATGAACTCCTCGAAGTTCGAGCCGAGAGGTTCTACCGTGAAATCGGTCTCGTTCACCGCTTCTGGACGGATCACAATCTTGGCCGGCTTAGCCGACAGAGCTTGGGCCGCAGCGGCACGATGCTGCTCAACCAGTTCGGCCATGGCAAATAGTGCCGGGCGTAGCCCGGCCCGAGTTATCGCACTGACCTCAAATACGCTCCATCCGGCCTGTTCTAGCTCAGGTCGGATCAGCTCTGCCATTTGGGCGCCGGAGGGAAGGTCAGTCTTGTTGAGTAGGACTAAGCGAGGCCGATCGGTCAATCCGCCGTATGCGGCGAGCTCAGCCTCGATCGCCGCGATATCAGAAATTGGATCGCGTTCGACTAGGTCGGTGGCAGTGTCGACAATGTGAGCGAGTACCGCACACCGTTCGATGTGCCGTAGAAAATCGAGGCCGAGCCCTTTTCCTTCCGCTGCGCCTGGTATCAGTCCGGGCACATCAGCAATGGTGAAAACGGCATCGCCCGCGCTGACCACACCTAGGTTCGGCGTTAGAGTGGTGAATGGGTAGTCCGCGATCTTAGGGCGAGCGGCTGATAGTACAGCGATGAGAGACGACTTTCCGGCACTGGGAAACCCCACCAGGCCCACGTCGGCCATGCTCTTAAGCTCAAGAACCAGCTCGCCCTGCTCACCAGGCTCGCCGAGCAATGCGAAGCCGGGGGCTTTGCGGCGGGTGGACGCGAGCGAGGCGTTACCGAGTCCGCCACGGCCGCCATGTGCGGCCACAAATCGGGCACCCGCGCCCACTAGATCAGCCAGCACAGCACCATCGCTGCTGAACACCACGGTCCCATCGGGAACGGGGAGTTCGCGGGTGATTCCGGCCGCGCCGTGCCGGTTACCGCCTTGCCCACCCTGACCGTTAGTTCCGGCGGCGTGGGGGTGGAAGTGGAAGTCCAGCAGCGTGTGCACGCTTGGGTCGACGACAAGCACGACGTCACCGCCGTTGCCACCGTTGCCGCCATCTGGGCCGCCGAGCGGTTTGAACTTTTCGCGATGCACCGAGGCACAGCCATGACCGCCGTTACCGCCGGCGACCTGCAAAGCTACCCGGTCGACGAAGTTCGCCACGGGATACCCACGTCCTCACCTACAATGTGCCGCGGGTCTCGCGCGCCAGCGCGTCAGGCGGCGGCGGGCTCGAACTCGCGTACGTTAACAAGTTTGCGGCCGCGGGCGGAACTGAATTCCACCGCGCCATGCACCAGCGCGAACAGCGTGTCGTCCCCGCCCCGACCCACACCGTCGCCAGGATGAAACTTGGTACCGCGCTGACGAACCAAAATTTCACCGACACCGACCTGCTGGCCGCCGAAACGCTTCACCCCAAGGCGCTTGGCGTTGGAATCGCGGCCGTTACGGGAGGACGCTGCCCCTTTTTTGTGTGCCATGGTCGCAGTCCTTACTTCCCGCTGCTGATGTTGGTGACTTCCACTTTAGTCAGCGGCTGACGATGGCCTTGCCGCTTGTGGTAGCCAGTCTTGTTCTTGAACTTGTGAATCCGAATTTTGGGACCCTTGGTGTGTTCCACGACAGTTCCGGTCACAGTGACCTTGGCCAGAGCCTTCGCGTCATGGGTGACGGCTCCATCTTTCACCAGCAGCAACAGCTGTAGGTCGAAAGTTTCACCGGGCTTGGCGGAGATTTTCTCCACCTCGAGTACATCGCCGACGGTGGCTTTGTACTGCCGGCCCCCAGTTTTGACAATCGCGTACATAGACGACGAGTCTCCTTGCAGAATTGTGGAACACACAAACTTATGAATTAGAGTGCTGACGCACAGGTCTAGCACTGACATTAAGGCTACGGGATCGGAAAACCCAACAAGCGACCGGGCCTGGGCGCTACTCTAAGCAACGCTCGGACCGCTGAGACCCTGGCGGAGGTAGGAAGGACCAGTGGCACCAGGACCTCGACTAGCAGGACCAGCCCCGGAAACATGCTCCTGATGGTTTGAACCCTTTTAGCTACACCGCCGCCTTTTCTACACCAGTAGCGGCCGAATTGACCGCTCTGCGATCTAGCAGCTCGCTGAACGCAGCCACTGGCTCGGAGATGCCTTGAGCGGCGGCTTGCTCTTCAATTTTCCCCGGCTTGGCGCACGTCGCTCCCCTAGTTCAGGGAAACCATGTGCTAACAACCAAACGGTGCAGGCCCGGTGGTCTAGATAACAAAAATCCCCGCCGACCCGGACGTCGTAGGAATCGGGCCCGGCCGCTCCGAGTTCAGAATATGACAGGCCGAGTAGATGCCCGATCGGGATCACAAAGCAACCATGCCCACCAACCTTCAGCGTTGTGCCGACATGGACAAAGCTTTCTCTTCATTTCAGCGTCAAGCCGCACGAGTATCTAGGTAGTTTTCCAGCACTTCACGAGCAAGTTGAGAAACGGTTTTGCCTTCTTGAGCAGCCACCCGATCGGCTTTTTCCCGCATGCGGGAAGGCACCCGAAAACGCACTTGTGGCGATTGGACACCTGGAGAAGTCAACGACGGACGACCACGCCTCGGGTGAATAACGACAGTAGCGTTATCGATAAGCGTGTCATCGCTTTCTATCTCACGTTGCCACTCACCGATAAGCTCGTTGGTGATCGCGCGACCATCGCGAGTGTACAGCAGCTCATCGCCCCGATCAGGGTCATAGTCGGACACCTCGACCGCAGCTTCTTCAGGAAAAGTGACCTTTTCTTCCTTACTCATAGCATCTTCCCTTGCTCATAGATAGCTTTGAACTTCGCTCGTAAATCCATTGCATGCAAGACAAGCCATTAGTTTTCCTGCTCTATAGCGACTACCTCAATCGCCCTGCCAGTGTGATCGTCGCCGAGAAACAAATACCGCTGTTCACCATCAGGTGGACCAGAAAGCTCAGCTACCACGCACGGGTTGGACATGACGTAGGCAACGCGCGCTTTGCCGACTTTGTGCTTACGTGCAGCCTGGGTAAGCCTTATCTCCACCCAAAAATGTACCACAAAATCGGAGACCAGCAAGGATACGAAAGAGCTACTTAATCGCTAGATTCGCTTCCGGATGCTATGCCGCTGGGCCTTCTGTACTAGCTAACTTCTGTACTAGCTAACTTCTGTACTAGCTAACTTCTGTACTAGGCACGGCAACCTGGGCCTCTGGTGGGCCGGCGGGGCGGCGCGAAGAGCGACGCGACCGACGCTGCTGTTTCAGCTCCTTGACTGAGTTACCCGGGGCTGAGTTGTCGGAAGCTGAATTACTGGCGACGTGATTGTCGTGAGTACGGCTACCGTTGCCGGAACGCCCCGAAGCGGCGCGCTCGGGTAACGGTTCGGAATGCACGAGCACCCCACGGCCCTTGCACTGCTCGCAGAGTTCACTGTAAGCCTCCAGCAGCCCCTGTCCGAGCCGCTTACGAGTCATCTGCACCAGACCAAGTGAGGTAACTTCTGAAACCTGGTGCCGAGTACGGTCGCGTCCCAGGCACTCGGTAAGCCGACGCAGCACCAGATCGCGATTGGACTCGAGCACCATGTCGATGAAATCGATCACCACAATGCCGCCAATATCGCGTAGCCGGAGCTGTCTGACGACTTCCTCGGCGGCCTCAAGGTTGTTGCGGGTCACCGTCTCTTCGAGGTTGCCGCCTTGGCCGGTGAATTTTCCGGTATTGACATCTACCACAGTCATCGCCTCGGTGCGATCGATGACTAGCGAGCCACCGCTGGGGAGCCACACCTTGCGATCCAACGCCTTGGTCAGCTGCTCGTCGATGCGCAGCTCGGCGAACAAATCCTTATCCGACGGGTAGTGAGTGAGCCGATCAGCTAAGTCAGGGGAGACATGGGAAACGTACTGCTCCACAAGCTCCCAGCTGTCGTGCATGGAGTCATCAGCCTGCACCATCAGCTTGGCGAAGTCTTCGTTGAAAATGTCACGGATGACGCGAATCACTAAGTCGGGTTCTTCGTACAGCTGGGCTGGCGCGCTCGACTTGCCGGCCTTGGTGTTAATCGCTTCCCACTGCGCGGTGAGCCTTGCAACGTCGCGAGACAGCTCCGTTTCACTCGCCCCCTCAGCCGCGGTGCGGATGATCACACCAGCATCAGCGGGGACAACCTCTTTCAGAATGTCTTTGAGTCGACGACGCTCGGTGTCGGGGAGCTTTCGACTAATCCCGGTCATCCCACCACCTGGTACGTACACCAAAAATCGGCCGGGCAGGCTGATCTGACTGGTAAGGCGGGCGCCTTTGTGGCCCATAGGATCTTTACTGACTTGGACCATCACGCTGTCGCCCGGTTTGAGCGCCTGCTCGATCTTGCGTGGCTTGCCTTCCATCGAGGCCAGATCCCAATTCACTTCCCCGGCGTAGAGGATTGCGTTACGGCCTCGACCGATGTCAACGAACGCCGCCTCCATGCTCGGCAGCACATTCTGCACCTTGCCGAGGTAAACCCCGCCGATCAGCGAGGACGACGACGCACGCGTGACATAATGCTCAACGAGCACCTCATCTTCGAGCACCGCGACCTGGGTGAGGTCGCCGCGCTGCCGTACAGCCATGACGCGATCCACCGACTCGCGCCGAGCCAGAAATTCGGCTTCGGTGACGATGGGCGCACGCCGACGGTTCTCTCGCCCATCGCGCCGCCGCAGACGTTTAGCTTCCAGCCGTGCCGAACCTCGAGTGCCCTGGACTTCGTCATCTCGGCCGTCGCGCACGGATTCGAGCTCAGTAGAAGTGCCGCCCTCCGAACTGGAGCCGCGCCCGCGTCGGCGCCTACGACGACGGGTCGTCAGAACGTGCTCGTCATCACCGGCCTCACCGGCATTGTCAACGTTGGAAGACTCGGCAATGCTCGCATCTGGCTCAGCGTTACGAGCACTAGATTTTCTGGGCTGCTGAGGCTGTTCAGCATCGGCAGAGTTGGGCTGCTCACCGTCGCTAGGTGAACCGTCGTTAGGGGAAGCATCGTCGGCCGCAGCGTCGTCAGCACGCCCGCGCCCTCGACCGCGCCGCCCTCTACGGTGCCGGCGCCGCTCGGCTTCTTCGGCTGATTCAGCTTCAGATTCGTCGGCATCCTGCTCGGGTTCAGTCGCCGCCCGGCTACTGGAACGAGCACTGCCGCGCCGCGGCCGACTTGGTCGATCTTCCGGCGTTGCCCGAGGAGTGGGCAGCTCAGGCGGCTGGGGGGGAGCCATGAACATGAGGCTGGTAGCGGACCGGACAGCGGCCGGTGGTGATTGCGCGTCACGCGAATCCTGTGAAGGAACCGGCGTGGTGGATGGTTCAGAATCAAGCATCCGGGTATATCTCCCGTTCAGCCCCCGGGCGCACGTATACGTGCGGCCGCACAGGAGCACATAGTCTGGCGGTCATATGCGACCGCAGAGGCGGCGCATAAGAATCTTTGCGCTGGCGCTGGATGCCCTTAGCTGCACAAGCCGCACACGTACCGTGCTGTGGTGGCGCCTGAAGAGCGCACACCCCACTGATGGTGTCATCAGCGGGCAGCTGCGCGAACAAAGCTACGCACAACGTCGCTCGATTATGGCACACTCCACTTGCGACTTCAGCGGCAACACAGTGGCGTGTTGCTTAGCGAGTGTCGGAGGCCTCCCGCTCAGGGATGCTTCGGCTCGTCACGCTCGAAGGGGGATTGCTCCTGCTGCCGGTGTTGGCGCGCCAAAAGCGGGGTCTCCCGAAGTTTCTCCGCCTCCCGCTCCTCCGGGGTGAGCGGCAGCTGCGCGACCGCTCTGCGCTCAGCGTGCGCGGCTACCCGATCAGCCACTATCATCAGCAGCATCGCAACAACAAAAGCCACGACCGCGTATGCCCCCAACAGCACTATGCTGCCCGAGGCTGGCAGCTCGGTGGGGTCATTGGCCATAGCCTTGAGCACAGTGATTGTTATAGCTGTGCCGGCTGCTACGGCAGCCGTCAGCCATAGCAGCCGGCACAGAATACGTAGCGCCGTTGCCGAGCGGCAGCTGTTCCCTCGATCGCTGTGATTACGCACGGCTCACCGTTTCTTAGCTGTATGAGGTGCATTAACACAATTGGTGCTAGAAACGCGCCAGCAGTAAAACTCTGTGTGCCTCGTCGCTCGTCCAGTCAACTGCCGCAACTGATCCAGCAACGCCAATAGCTCCGCGTCTACGCAGCTGGAGGAAGCGCTGCTGGGTGCGGCCTTCCAGAGTTCGACGATGTCGTCCCATTCGGATTCGGGGTCACCGTCGGCGCCTTGCAGAGCCAGTAGCGCCGGCTCGCTGACCTGCCACAGCTGCAGGTCAGCCCCAAGTGCTGACACAGGCACAGCCACCGCGGGTCCTTCGCCCCTTGGCCTGCCTGACAAAACTGCCACCAGACACGTCAACTCCGTAACGGGGTTGAGTACACATGCCGCATCGGAGAACTCCAGCAGCACGTCTGAACCGCTCTGCTCCCTCCAGCACTCTAACGTCCGGAACTGGCTGAGCTGAGTAGGACTAGCCAAGCAGTAACCGGCAGAGCTGGTCATGCCTTCGTCAACCAGAAACGTAGTCCGAGTTCAGCGGCGGCGTGCTCAGGCAACACCTCACTGGGCTCCTGCGCGGTCATCTCCACCGCTAGCACCGCCTCCTCGATCACGGTAGCGTGCTCGGTCAGCGCTTGGGCCGTCTCATCCGCAGCCTCCCACCACAGTCGTACCCGATCAGTAATCTGTAGGTCAAGGTTTTTGCGCTCTTCCTGGATTAGCCGGATCACTTCCCGCGCGATGCCGGCGCGACGTAGCTGCGGAGTTACCTCGATATCCAGGGCGACTGTGACACCATGCTCACTGACCACTGCCCAGCCGGTTCGCGGCGTCTCGGTGATAAGAACTTCGGCAGGCTGAATGGATAGAGTCTCACCCTCTAGACCCAGGAGGAACTCGCCGCGCTCCCGCAGCGCCTGTACCACTGTGATGGCATCCGCCGCAATAAGGGCACTGGCCACGTGCTGTGTCTGGGAGCCGAAGCGACGCCCCAGCTCGCGAAAGTTCGGTTTGAGCGTCACGTCCACCAACTCCCCCGCTTCTGACAGCGGCGCAAGTGCGATGACGTTGAGTTCGTCAAGAACATGCGATCGCAGCTCATTGCTGAGTTCTTTCCAATCATCACCGCCAATCATGGCTCGCGCAAGCGGCTGCCGGGTACGGATCTTCGCCGCGGTGCGCGCGGCGCGACCGGCCTCGACTATCCGACGAACCAGCGTCATCTGCTCCAGCAGCGCCGCATCTTCGGGTCGCGCACCGTACTCCGAAAGCGACGGCCAGCTCGCCAGGTGTACCGATTCGGCGGCCTCGGAACTGGCTGGTCGCACCACCGATTGCCACACACGCTCGGTCACGAATGGCACGAACGGCGCCAGTAACCGTGTGAGTACATTGAGGCATTCGCCCAGCGTGGCAAGGCAATCCGGCTCCGCGACCCAGAATCGCGCCCGGGAACGGCGAACATACCAGTTGGACAAATCCTCGATGAATTGGCTGAGCGCTCGACCCGCGGTTGCCGTGTCAAAAGACTCCAGGCTCGTGCTCACGTGCTCAGCCGTAGCCCGCAGCTGTGCTAAAAGCCAACGATCTAGCAGCGGCCGACGGGCCTCTTCCGGCGCGCCCAGCGGACCTGAGTCAGAGCTCCAATCGACGGTCGCGGCATACAACGTAAAGAAGGCCGCGGTGTGCCAATACGTCACCAGCGTTTTGCGGGCTGACTCTGAGATAGTGTTGTGGCTCATCCGGCGTGCCGCCCAGGGCGAACCGGAGCAGAGCATGAACCAACGCAGCGCGTCCGCGCCGTGCTGTGCCATCAGCGGCATCGGTTCTAGGATGTTCCCCAAGTGTTTGCTCATCTTGCGGCCGTCTTCGGCCAAAATGTGCCCGAGGCATACCACGTTTTCATACGCCGAGCGGCCAAACACCGCGGTTCCCACCGCCATCAGAGTGTAAAACCAGCCGCGGGTTTGATCGATAGCTTCACAGATGTACTGCGCCGGATAGGCGCGCTCGAATGCCTCGACGCTGCCGGGTAGGTGTGGGTAGCCCCACTGGGCGAACGGCATGGCGCCAGAGTCGTACCAGGTATCGATCACCTCACTCACGCGTTTCGCCACACCATACCCTTCACGCCCTTCATGCCCCTCGCTGCTACATTGCGGGCAGCCGAACGTGATCTCATCGACGAACGGTCGATGCGGGTCCATCGCGCTCAGGTCCTGTCCGGCAAGCTCCCCTAGCTCGGTACGGGAGCCCACGACTGTGAAATGATCGTCAGCACAGCGCCAGATCGGCAGTGGCGTTCCCCAATAACGCTGACGGGATAGCGCCCAATCCACGTTATTGTCCAGCCAATCACCGTAGCGACCGTGCTTGACCCGTTCGGGGTACCAGTTGGTGCGCTCGTTCTCGGCCAACAGCGCGTCTTTGAACTGTGTGGTGCGGATATACCAGGACTGCTGGGCGTAGTACATCAGCGGCGTGTGGCAGCGCCAGCAATGCGGATAGGAGTGCTGGTAGTCCAGTTTCTTCAGCAACAGACCGCGCTCGGCCAGATCGGCCACCAGAACGGTGTCGGCGGCTTTGAAGAATTGACCGCCAACCAAACCCACATCGTCAGCGAAGTGCCCATCCGGCTTGATCGGGTTCACTACAGGCAGACCATAGCTGCGGCACACCGCCAGGTCGTCGGCGCCAAATGCGGGAGCCTGGTGAACCAAACCGGTACCGTCGGAGGTGGTCACGTATTCGGCGAGCACCACAATGTGCGCATCCGGCACTTCCACCAGCGAAAACGGCGGCGAGTAGCTCAGCTTCTCCAGCTCCCGCCCAGGCATCCGAGCCAGTACCTGCGCGTCCTCCCCCAACACCCTCTCGCACAGCGGCTCGGCCACCACGAACGTGCCAGCCTCGGCACGAGCCACCACGTAAGTGACATCGGGATGCACCGCCACCGCGGTGTTGGCGACCAGGGTCCACGGCGTGGTGGTCCAAATCAGCAGGTCCGCGCGCCCGGCCCACGGTCCGCTGGTCAGTGGGAGCCGGACATACACCGACGGGTCGGTGACGTCTTCATATCCTTGAGCTACCTCATGATCTGAAAGGCCAGTACCGCAGCGTGGGCAGTACGGCGCCACCCGGAAACCCTGGTTCAGCAGACCGGCGTCAAAAATCTGCTTCAGCGACCACCACACACTGTCGATGTACTCGCCGGACATGGTCTGATACGCGCCCTCGAGATCCACCCAGTAGCCCATGCGCTTGGTCATAGTGGTGAATTCGTCGACGTGCGCCTGCACTGACGCGCGACACTTATCGTTGAACTCAGCGATGCCGTAGCGCTCGATGTCGGCTTTTCCGGAGAAACCGAGCTCTTTCTCCACCGCTACCTCGACCGGAAGTCCGTGGCAGTCCCAACCGGCTTTGCGTGGGACGTGGTGTCCCTGCATCGTCTTTAGCCGCGGAAAGATGTCTTTGAACGCGCGGGCTTCCACGTGATGAGTTCCCGGCTTACCGTTGGCTGTGGGGGGGCCTTCATAGAACGTCCACTGTGGCCGATCACGAGACTGCCGGAGACTGCGATTGAAGACGCCGTGTTCCGCCCAAAACTGCGCGACCTCTTCGTCTAACGCGGGAAAGTCCACGTGCGGCGTCAGCGCGGTGAAAGGGGAGGATGGCTGCGCAGCCTCTCCGCTCACAGTGGGCTGATCGGATGGCTTTGCTGTCTGGCTCACGGGTACTCCTACCTTGCGCACATACTGGGCATCGGTGCGCGAGGACGAATTCGTCATTCAACGAACCCGCGGTACCACCCCGCTTGACCTCAGACGAGCCGAAGTCCGCTCATATCGGCTGTGACGGGCCGTTGCCGTTCGGTTCTACTGAGGTCGCAACTTTAAGGGACTGCCGCGAAGCCTGTTCTTCCGAAAGCTCGCCGGTGATAGACCGGGTCAACGCTTATAGAGTTGCACTAGCTCAGGAAAGTTTAGCGCGCTCAGTGTCGTTGCACCGACCCGCCCGAATGCTGACCACCCACGACGCAATGCGGCATAGTTTAGTTTGTTGTGTAGCTGACTGGCGTTTGAAGCTAGTGTCATGTAATCGATGTGCATGTTCTGTATAAAGTGCGCTTAGTCCGACCAGGCCCGGAGCAGATCGTCAGGACCAAACCGCTGTATTTCTCCGAGCCCGTTAGCGAAACCGGTACGAGCCACGGCCAGCAGGCTAGTCGCGGCATCGGCGCCGGGCACGATGGTCGCAGCCCGGCGCAAATCCGCCTCATCAGCCGCCGAGAACAGGGCGCTGTCGCGCCATTTCACCGACCCCACCGCGGCAACATGCCGCACTTGAATCCGGTCTGCCACACCGACCAGATCCACTTCTACATCGTTCGCCCTGGTCCAGTAACCGCCGAAGTCACGCACCGCTTCGAGACCCGGCAGTGGCGCCAGCCGCTGCAGTGCCTGTCTGACCAGCGGTTCGATCGCTCGGCCCCGGTAGCTTGGCCAACCCTTCTCTGTCCGGGCCAGCGCAAGGTCACTCCGTCCACGTTCGATGTCGGCCATAGCCGGACCGACGAAGCGCAGCCAGAACCGCAGGTAAGGATCTGTAATGCGGTATCGAGTGGCGCGGCCACCACGCGCGGTTGACAACGGATCCTCAGCATCGACGACCCGTTTGCGGCGCAGCAGAGCCAGTGCCCGATGCAGTGACGTCGCGCTTACACCACTGCGATTGCTCAATCCACTAAATGAGCGCTCGCCGTGCCCTACCGCCTCGATCGCTGCTCGAGCGGTGTCCGGAGTGGGGAACTCGGCGGCCAGCATCCGTTCTCCGATAACCACCAGCGCGGTGGTTGGGTCGGCCAACTCCTGGCGCACGAACTCTGGCCACGATGCCCCCGCGGCCAGGACAACAGCACTCGCGGCAACCCGCCCACAGTGAGAAACGCATCGACCGCGTCGATCGCCGCCAGGTCCAGCATTCCAGCGACCTCGGCGAGATTGAACGGCAAAACCACCCGCTCTAGGCGGACCCGACCGTACAGTGGCCGACCATAGCTGCTCAGCGCCTCCATGGTCGCGAGGTCCGAGCCAACCACAACGAGCATCACCGGTCGGCCCTGTAGCACGTGGTCCCACACCCGCTGCAGCACTGACTCGAACGCGGGGTCTGAACCCGTCAGGTAGGGCAGCTCGTCCAGGACCACAACCACTGGGGCCTCGGACGAAGCGGTCCGTGCGATCCACTCGAATGCGGCTTCCCAGCTGGTGAACCGGAGACCCGCGCGCACCAGATCCGCACCGATGAGGTTCGACCTCCCGATAGCCTCGGTAAAGGAGGCAAGCTCCTCGCTGGCCGGCCTGCGAGCCGCCTGAAAGTAGACCGAGCACGCGGCACTGCGGGTCAAGAACTCGGTGATCAGGCGCGATTTGCCGACCTGGCGCCTACCGCGCAGCAGAACAAAGTCGCCCCCCGACTCCGCGGTGAGCGAGAGCCGGTTGGTCAGCTCCCGGAGGTAATCCGTCCTGCCAATGAACGTTGAGTTCACCACGGTGCCGGTACTACCATCGGTGAAACTTTCACCGATGGTAGTACCGTGTTTCACTTCAGCGACGGTCCGACCGCCGCTGCTGGTCAGAAGGCGAAGCGCGCTGTGGTGGTTCGGTAATCAAAGAGCTCGCCGGGGCTAAACCAAAGTTCAACCTCATACTTGGCCTCGTCTACGCTGCCAGAAGCATGCAGCAGGTTGGCCACCGCAAGGTTATGGGCAACGCTGTACTCCTTGGATTGGTGAGCAAAGTCGCCGCGGATCGTGCCAGGCGCCGCTTGATTCGGATACGTGGTTCCCACGAGGCGCCGCACGTTTGCGACCACGTCCACTCCTTCGGCCACTACCGCTACAACTGGCCCTTGCTGCATGAACGCAGCCGTAGCCGCATACACCGCGGCACCGTGGCGCTCTTCTAGATCGAAATAGTGCTGACGGGTGAAGGCGGAGTCCATCCACCGCATCTTGGTGCCAATAAGCTTGATGCCTGCCCGTTCAAAGCGGGTGAGAACCTCACCAACGAGGCCCCGCGCGACCGCGTCAGGCTTGAGCACAATCAGAGTGCGTTCCAGCTCCATACTGCAGAGCGTACCGATGAGCAATTCCTGCCTTTGACAAACCTGTCTACAAGCCCGCTAAAACGCTGGGGTTGTCCGCCACAAACAGCGAAACTTTCACGCTTGTGGACCTGTTAAGGACCGATCAGTTCTCGGCGGCGAAACCATGGCTGGGCGCCGCGGAAAAACATGAGAACGATTGCCACGCACCCCAGCCCGATGTACAGCAACAGACCGGCCCTAGCCCACGTTGAGATGCTACCTAATGCCGTAGTGTTTACCCCACTGAACAGCAACAGGCAGTAGAACGCACTCGCAACGACGAGAACTACCAGCATGATCCGCGCCCAGTTTCGGCCGGACCGCATCGCCGCGGCAAGCGCGAGTTGCAGCAGCGCAAGCAGCACACCAGCGCTAATCAACACAGCGATAGAGACCGTAGCGGCGCGGTCTAGGGCGGCCGACTCGGCAGCCTTGTTGTGCTGCCGAGCAACATGCACAAGTGCTGTGTGCATACGGTCAAACTGCGTAAGCGTTATTACCGCCGTGAGTAGGGCTGCGAGCGTTGCAATAGCCCACACCCAAAACGATGCAATAACAACTCCAGGACATGACTGCTCACGCAAAGCGGCTAGAGGTGGAGCCGCCCGCAAAGTAGTGCTGGGACGCGGCGGCGGCTGCAGAGTAGCACCTGACCCTTCCCGCTTGCGCCGCACGAGGTCGTTCATCGTTTCGGACTAGAGGTGATCGGGGCATCCAGGTTAGCCGGAGCGGTCTTAGGTGGTTGGCTGGTCTTAGGCGGCGAGGGGGTCTTAGCCGGCGGTGGGCTCGTAGGGGTCGGGGTGGGTGTCGGTGTCGGTGTCGGGGTGGGTGTCGGGGTCGGTGTCGGTG
>JBBSOC010000043.1:0-19545 GCA_038260095.1 Mycobacteriales bacterium
CAGTAGCGAGGGTGTCCAAATCGACGTCCATGACGGGTCTCCAAAATTCGACATTGGGTTAACAACGCCGATCCTGGACACCCCCGCCCTCAAACCCCAGCAGCCACACCGACAACACCCCTTGGAATCAACCCATCTAGTCAGAGCCTTGGCGTTTTCCCGTTAGACGTACAAGAGCTCCGGGTCGATTTCGCTGCGGCTAGCACCTACAAATGGTTGCTCGGTGGGTATGGCCTGTCGGTCTGCTACATCGCTCCCCAGTGGTTGGAGCAGAGACCACCTATGGCCGGGTGGATGAGCGTGGCCGACGCCGAAGGGACCGCCTCGGAGCTAGGCTTGAAGAACACGGCATCTGTGATCGAGCTGGGGTGCCCCAATTTTCCGGCGATTTTTGCGCTGGGCGCGGCAATGGACTTCTTCTCCCAAGTGGGTCCTTCCGCGATCGAACAGTGGGTTCGGCAGTTGGCAGATTACTTACTTACTCGGCTGTCAGCGGCGGGTTTCGCCGTTGCCTCTAATCGAGAGGTCGACAAAAGGTCTGGCATTACTCTCGTCGATGTAGCAGAGCCGACAAAGGTTGCATCACAGCTGAAAGAAAGAGATATCTTCGTCTCGGCAAAAGGTCTAGGGCTTCGGGTATCGCTATACCTTTATAATTCCTTCGAGGATATTGACCGTTTTGTAGCTGCCTTGACGGATATTGCGAAGGCGCCGCGGTAACTCAAAACTTCAGTCTAGGCCATCCAACTAATGACCTAATGACTGAAATGCTCCGGTGTAGCAATGGTTTACATCACAGGAGCAGCCGATCTGTTATTAGGAGTACACGTATCCACCGCCGTACACGTTGGTTCCATTAGGGAAAGTGTGCCATTGGCCGGCCGCATCGTATCCACCGTGGTACACGTTGGTGCCAGCAGGGCCGACCGTCGAGTAATGGGGCCCGGGCGCAGCAAGCGCGGTACCTGGAACGGCGAGGGCTATGCCCACAGCCATCGTCATGGCTGCTGCGGTAGTAATGAGCTTGCGTGCCTTAGACATGAATTTCTCCTTATGTAAGAAGTTGGGGAGTTCTTTCCTTAATCCCTTGTTTCGGTTTGTGGCTTTCTCTTTCGAGCTATTCTGAAACTTGGGTGAATAGTCCCAAGTTTGGAGATTTGGGCGGATTTCAGCTCTCTGCAGGACCGGTTTCGATCATAGTGGAGACCGCCGCGCTCGGCGAGCAGAATGGGACTAATCACCGAGCGGGAACTATGCCTGTAGTTTGTAGTCGGGGTCGTTCGTTGGGGGTCGGCCTAGGCTGCTTCATGGTTTAACTTCGTTAATGCCGCCTACAGGTCCAATCGCAAGCCATTCCTCGATGAGGATAAGGACGTGTGTCGCCAGCATTGCCCCCACCTCCGCCAATGGGGTGCCGCCGGCGTCCTCCGCGTCGAAGTCGTCCACGGTAAAGGGGACCTCGAATGTGCGAGGGGCACGCCAGTCGGCTTTGTTGACGGTGACTTGAACGCTGATTGGCCACTGGTCGCTGCCTGGCGTGACCTGCACAATCTGAAAGGACTCCGATCCAGTACGGAACTGGTGATACGAACTCAAATTCTGAACCAGTGCCGCTAAAACATCTGAAGCTACATGGATGGTTCTGTCTGGCCTTAGCTCGAATAAGACCACTTGGGTGCCGGGAGCGGGATTCGAACCCGCACGCTCTTTCAAGCAGACGCTTTTGAGGCGTCCGAGTCTGCCGTTCCTCCACCCCGGCGGCGGATCTGTGGCTAAAGCTTCGCAACGATAGCGTCCACAGTGTAGCTCAGTGCCCGAGTCCAGCTTACGGCGTGGAGGGTCCCTGACGGCTTTCAAGAAAACGTTTGGGCGGAGAGTGATAGGTGACCGTGAAGGAGAAGGTGAGCCCCGAACCGCATCCGCAACCCTTTAGTGGAGGTTCACAGTCTGAGGTTTCCCGGATCCTGGATTTTTTACGCATCGAAACCGTGGGCGGCCTACTGCTGCTTCTCGCTGCGGCATGGGTCTAGCCCTCGCAAATTCGCCCTAGTCCGATACTTATCAGGCGCTTGGCGACGTTCACCTTGGCCCAAAAGCTCTAAGCCTCGACTTAAGCTTTACTACATGGTCCTCCGATGGCCTGCTGGCGATCTTCTTCTTTGTCGCGGGTCCTGAGCTCAAACGAGAATTTGTTGCCGGGGAGCTGCGTACGCTGCGTAAAGCAGCGCTTCCAGTCGTGGCGGCGGCAGGTGGCATGGTCACGCCGGCGCTGATCTACATCGCGGTGAACATTGGTCAAGGGAACGGAGAGCTACGAGGGTGGGCAGTTCCTACCGCCACCGATGCCGCATTTGCCCTGGCTGTGTTGGCAGTGGTGAGCACTCATCTACCTCCGGCGCTACGTATGTTCCTGCTCACGCTGGCGGTAGTGGACGATCTGCTGGCGATCACGATTATTGCTGTTTTCTACACGGGTTCACTCCAGATACTTCCACTACTTCTTGCCGTGCTCCCGTTGGGTGTTTTTGGGCTGCTGGTGCAACGCGGCGTGCGTTCATGGTGGCTGTTGCTCCCGCTAGCGGTGCTGACCTGGACGCTGGTGCACGCCTCGGGTGTGCACGCGACCGTTGCCGGTGTGTTGCTTAGTTTTGCGGTGCCTGCGAGCCGCCGCGGGCTCAGCAACGGGCTGAGCTTGGCCGAACACTTCAAGGATCGCCTACATCCCTTCTCGGCGGGGTTAGCCGTACCGGGTTTTGCGTTCTTTGCCGCCGGAGTCTCCACGGCCGGAATCGGCAGTCCAGGGTCGTTGTTCACTGATCCGGTAGTGCTGGGCATTGTGCTCGGCCTCGTCATTGGTAAACCTCTCGGAGTTTTCGGAGTCACGTTCTTGGTAGAGAGATTCACTCAAGTTGGCTTTGTCGAAAACTTCAGCTGGGGGGATGTCTTAGGCCTGAGCATGCTTACCGGTGTTGGATTCACCGTGTCCTTACTCATTGGAGAGCTAGCGTTTGGTGCTAGCAGCCACCAAGACGATCTGGTCAAGGTTGGTGTCCTGACTGGCTCGATATTCTCAGCGTTGCTCGCAGCGATCGTGCTGCGGGCACGCAATCGTGTCTATCGGCGGAGCAACGAGCGCGAGCCGTTAGCGGCGACTCAGACGCTGTAGCGGAGATGGATCAACGCTGAAACTCTGTTTTGGCCGAGCGCGGCTGCGCTCGGGGCACCACGTTCTGGCAAACATGGGAGGATATGTGCATGATGAGTCGGCGATCGCGTTGCTCTGTGCTGCTGGTGTTGCTGGCTCTTATGCTTTCGGCCTGTGGTAACGGTACGTCCCACTCGGCCAGGCACGAACCCAATGTAAAACGGTTTCCAGCGGCCGAGCCGGCCAATGCTCCCGAACTCACTCAACCACCCACTGGTCGATTGATATCGATCGGACCTGGCGCTGAAGGTGCGGTCGCGGACGCACAAACCCATCTCGTTGCCGTCGGTCTGCGGGACCCCTCTCGACTCGCTCTGGTGGATGGCCGCACCGGCACTCCCGTACATGACGTTGCGTTGCCAGGACATCTGCGACACCTGCAACTGCGCGGACCCGGCGGTCCCGTAATTGTCCCAGCCGAAAGCGCGGACGCCGTGCTAGAAGTATCGCTGCCTTCGGGCACCATTAGCCCGCCCGTGCATGTAGGAAAGTCTCCACATGACGCGACCGCGACCAGCAGCGGAACACTGGTAGTGGGGAATGAATTCGGCGGTACGGTCTCGGTGGTTGAAAGCGGCACCGTGACGCACACGTTTGGCGACGCAACGCAGCCTGGTGGGCTCGCCGCCGTGGGGGACACAGTCGGCATGATCGATGTCAGCGAGAACACCCTTACCATCTACGACATCAAACGTCTTCAGCAGTTGGCGGAACTACCAGCGGGGCGGGGCCCCACGCATACCACCGCGGACAAGCACGGACGACTTGCAGTGGTGGATACTCGGGGCGGAGCATTGCTGATCTACGAGCTGGGATCCAAACCCCACCAAGTGGCCCGCCTTTCGCTACCAGGTGGCCCCTACGGCATGGCCTATGACCCAATACGGGACCGGTTGTGGGTGACACTGACCGCCACTAATGAACTTGTCGGGATAGATATGAGTGGGAAAAGCCCAAAGGTAACGCAGCGGCTACCCACTCTGCGGCAGCCCAACACCGTAGCCATAGATAGCAGCACTGGACGGTTGTTTGTAGCAAGTCCGACACAGGGCGAGCTGGAGTTAATCGATCCTTAGTGACGCTGATTAGTCGAGCGGCAGCTCTAGCTGACGTCGACGTACAGTGCGTCGGCAAGCGCGTCGCCCAGACTGTGTCGGCTGTCTTCGGGAGGGGTCCCGACTCGAATCAGTAGGGGGCCGCCGAACGGTGCTCGCTCGATGATCTCGACCGGGTCGTCGAGACCGATATTGCGCTCGGTGAGATACCGCAGCAGCGCGGGGTCGGCGTCGCTGACCCGGGAAATCGTTCCCACCGTTCCCGGCGTTAACGTGGAGAGCTGTTGATGCTGGGCGGAGATCACGCGCCCATCTGCGGTCGGAATCGGGTCCCCATGCGGATCTCGTAGCGGCTGCCCGAGCTTGGCGGCGATCCGGTCCAGCAGCCGCTGCGATACCGCATGTTCGAGCACCTCAGCTTCGGCGTGCACTTCATCCCAGGTGAAGTCCAGCTCTTTCACCAGGTAAAGCTCAATGAGACGGTGGCGGCGGAGCACGCCCAACGCCAGCTCGCTGCCGCGCTGGGTCAGTGCGGCAGCTCGATACGGCTGGTGTTCCACGAGGCCGAGTTCGTGCAGCCGTCGCAGCATCCCTGAGGTGGAGGCTGCCGAGACGCCTAGGTGCTGGGCCACCGCAGTTGTGGTGACGGCACCATCGGTGTGTTCAGTGAGCTTGAAGATGGCCTTCACGTAGTTCTCTACTGACTCCGACGCCCGCGACGTTTCTGTCTGTGCATCCGTCATGTGCGTACCGTAGCGTAGGTGAGGGAGACTGCCTGCCATCGTTGCAACGTTGTCATCGGCTGTCCCTAACCAATGGGACGCCACCCAGACCGGTGAAGTGTTCCACCGGATCCGGCGCCGGGGACGAACAGTCACCACCCGGCGACTGAGGCGTCCCCACCGCCGGACCGGACGGTCGCCGATGGCTGCGAGTGGTCTACGGAGTACCCGCAGTGGGCCAGCGCTGACGGGTGGACCGGCAACAGTGATGCGAACATCCTGACCAGGCTGGCCAAACCGCACATGCTCGACGTGGTGGGCTGCCGCCTCGGGTCCCCGACCGATGCCGTCTCCCTACCTCCACGAATGCGCTCCCCTCAGCTCGGGGCGGCCTCGGGGCTGGGCCGCTGTGCTGTCGGCAAGACCCCTCTACCGCCTCCGGCAACAACCCCGATCGCGGTCGCGATCACCGCGCCGAAAAGCCCGGTGGCCCGATCCAGCGCAACATTGACGCCATCGGACGGCACTACCCGAAGAAGGTCTCGTAGATCAGGAAGACGTTGAGCGAGATGATGATGGTCGCGATCATCATGGCCAAGGCCGTGGTCAACATCTTGTTCACGAAGGCGCCCATGATATCGACGCGGCGGGTGAGCAGCAGCATCGGCACGAGCGCGAACGGGATGCCGAAGGACAGCGCGACCTGGGAGAGCACGAGCGTGCTGGTGGGGGATAGGCCCAGACCTAACGCCACCAGCGAGGGCGCCATCGTCACCGCCCGGCGCAGATAGAGGGGGATGCGTCGGCGAATGAAGCCCTGCATCACCACCTGCCCGGCGTAGGTCCCCACACTCGAGGACGACAGCCCAGAGGCCAGCAGCGCGAAGACGAACGCCAACGCCGCACCGCCGCCCACGAGCTGACCGAGGCCGGCGTGAGCCGCCTCGATCGAGTCGACGTCGGTGTGGCCGGTCTTGTTGAACAGCGCCGCGGCGACGAAAAGCATACTCAGGTTGATCAGCCCGGCCAGGCCCATCGCGATGATCACGTCCAGGCGCTGGAAGCGCAGCATCTCGCGTTTCTCGGTGTCGTCGCGCAGCGGGACCCGGCGTTGGGTCAGCGCGGAATGCAAGTAGATGACGTGGGGCATCACGGTGGCCCCGATGATCCCCACGGCCAGCAGCACGCTGCTGGTGCCCTGGAGCTGTGGGACCAGCCCGCTCACCGCGTCGCTCGCGTTTGGCCCCACCTTGACGAAGTCGTAGAGGAACCCGAGCAGCACGATGAACAGCAGGCCGATGATGGCCAGTTCGAACTTGCGGAAGCCGCGCTGCTCGAGCGCGAGGATGCCAAATGCCACCACCGCGGTGATCAGACCCGCCGCGAACAGCGGCACCTGGAACAGGAGGTTCAACGCGATCGCGGCGCCGATGAACTCGGCCAGGTCGGTGGCCATCGCGATAATCTCGGCCTGGGCCCACAGTCCCAGCGACCAGCGGCGGCCCAAGTGAGCACGGCACAGCTCGGGCAGGTTCATCTCGGTGGCGACGCCTAACTTCGCCGAGAGGTACTGCACGAGCATGGCCATCAAGTTGGCCAAGACGATCACCCAGGCCAGCATGTAGCCGAACTGGGCGCCGCCTGCGAAGTTGGTGGCGAAGTTGCCCGGATCGATGTAGGCCACCGCGGCCACGAACGCGGGCCCCAGCAGCGCGAGCACCCCCCGCACGCGCCCACGCGCGCGTAGCTGGCGCAACGGGCTTTGCTGCACCGATAGCACCACTGCTTCAACGGACGCGGGCAACGTCGCCTCCCCGCCGTGACTGCTCGGTGGCGTCATCGGCTTGCCTCGGCGTCACTGCCTGGTTTCTGGATCATCGATACCTCAACCCGTATTGCTGTGGTCGGGTCGCGTCCGGGCGGGAATACCACGCCCGGGCCTCGTTGGGTCCCGCGCCAACCCGGCGGAGGACTCGTCCCAGCGGTGTTCGTTGCAACAGCGGTGCTCGTCGCCAGCGGCGGTGAGGGTCATCAACTAACCCTGCTGCCGCGTGCCGGTGGGTACGGTGGGGCTGTTCGGCGGTCTGGCCATGATCTGGCCGTGGATGAGGCCGATCAGCGGTCCACCGAGGGCATGGCGTTCGCCGCCGATCTGGATCCAGCGGGGGGCGTCGAACGGGGCCTGCTCCGTAGGCGATAGCGGCGACGAATGCTGGCCCGAGTAAGAGCAGCTGACCACGCAGCGGCCCGCGAGCCCTAATCGAGTCGAGCTTACTGGGGGATTCAGGCATCGCTGCGATGGCCGGTGCGGGGACACTCATCGGAGCAGGCATTGCCGGGTCAGCATGATTCTTTATACAGCCTAGATTGAAATTTAGGAAGGCCTAATTCTAGTTGTTTCGTCGAACTCGCCAGAGTTTGGTGAAAGCGCGGGCCGCCTCCACCCGTTTGCAGACGCTCGAGGCGCCGGACCGACAAGAACCTTCAACTAGGCCGCGGAATCCTGAAGCTGGCCCGAGCCGCAAAGTAGGGATGATGTAGGTGGCCATCGGCAGGATGCCGTAGCTGAGGCCGGTGTCTGTCCCTTTCGGGCCCGCTGTTGTGGGGTCTCGGACTGGCAAAAACCAACGAAGTTCGGCGTAACCTCCTCAGGTAAAGCTGTTACCGTCGGGCTTGTTCGATCACTGTTTGAAGGGCGTTCTTCAGCTGTTCGGCGCCCGGTTCGCTCAGCACGGCCAAGAACCGCCGCTCGCACTCGTCGACGACGCCCGCGCCGCTCTGCAACACGTCGCGCCCCTTCTCGGTGAGGCCGACGGTGTTCTTCCGGCGATCAGCGGGATGGGGGTGACGCTCGACCCAACCCTTTGTTTCCAGCTGGTCGATCAGCGCGACCATGGTCGTCCGGTCGACCCCGAGAAGCTCTGCCACGTCTCTTTGCGAGCGCCCGTATTGCTCGTGCAAGCAGTTCAGCGCCGCCCACTCGTGCGGGCTGATGCCGATCGGCTCAAGCTCAGCCGACGTCAGGTCCAGGTATCGCAGGGCCGCATGCTTGAGCAGATACCCCAGCCGGGGGGACGTACCACTTTCGGATGGTCGCATTGGTGGCGTCGGCTGGTCGTGGATGGGCACATCCTAATCATATATCTATGATTGTCAGAATCGCTGACGATCAGCTACTATGACGAGCGCGGCCGATGGTCGACATCGCGTCGTGCAGCTGTTCCCGACTCTCGTTTCTGTAGAGGTGTGTTTATGTCCAAGTCGATCGCTGTATTCGGCGCCGGTCCGGGCCTCGGCCAAGCCGTCGCTCGCCGTTACGCGCAAGACGGCTACGACGTGGTGCTCGTCGCTCGGCACCGGCAACCTCTCGAAGTGTTCGCCCAGGAGCTGAACAGCGTCGGCGCGACCGCGCACGTCATCACCGCCAACCTGGCCGACACCGATGCCGTTCCCGCACTGACCGCGCAGATTCGCGCCACGGTCGGTGATCTGGATGCACTCTACTACGCGCCCACACCAGAAGGCGGGTTCGTATCCGCGGCGGACCTCACCCCGCGGCGCGTGCAGGATTTTATGCCGCTCGCCGTCTATTCGCTGCTCGCCCTCGTGCAGGAGTTCCTGCCGCACATGATCGAGCAGGGCTCGGGCGCGATCCTGACCGCACAGGGCGCCAGCGCAGTGCAGGGCCTGCCGAACCTGAGCGGGCCCGGTCCGGCGCATGCCGCCCAGCGCAACTACCTGCAGTCGCTTCACGTTGAAGTGGCCGACAAAGGTGTCTACGTCGGCATGCTCTACATCGGCGCAATCATCGAAAACAGCGCCTTCCACACCCAGACCGAGGAATCAGAGGGCGCTGGCACCGGAAGGCGCTGGGGGCCCACCGTCAACCCCGCCCATCTCGCCGACCTGCTCTGGAATATGCACAACGCCAAGGGCGAGGCGGAAGCCAAATACCCGGCGTAGGCATCGTCGACCGGGCCGGGACCTGCTGATTAGCGGGCGATATCACCAAAACCACAGCCAGGGCATCTGGGTACGCACGCTCGCCGACCCGATCCCGATCAACACCGCCGACGAAGGCATGGCCCGAGTCGCATTCCTACTGCTGGCCCTTTTCGCGGAGATGGAACGTACCTTCACCGCCGAACGCGCCGCGCATGCGCGCCGTGGCCGAGGCCTCCGGCCGGCGTATCGGGCGCGGATGTGGCCCGGAATCGAGCCGATCCCCATTGAGGAATACAAGCAGACCGGCCGCCAATGGACCTACCGATGACCCGGGCGACCCGGCGAGACCTGCGAGCTCTCAACCTGCGACCCGTTCACGGGACAGGTCCAGGCGGGTGTCCATGTCGAGCCGGAACCGGCCGTAAGGGTTGATGTTGGACCAGAACAACGGCGACATCGCCCGGCGCTCGATGTCGCCGACCAGATCGTGAAACTCGGGATCCTCCAAAACCAACAACACGCTGAACCCGAGCCGCGTCGCCCCCGACTTGTTCTTCACCAAATGCCAGTAGTTGCCGACCAGCGTCCACGACCCGATCAGATCCTCGGTCGACCATTCCTGGCGCACGAACCGAAATCGTAAGGCCAATTAGCAGTTACCGGCGCCTTCTACTTTGCGGCTCAGGCCAGCTTCAGGATTCCGGGGCCAACTAAATCCGCTAAATCCGGGTTGCGCGGGGAGCGTTCTCGTCGGGACGTGCTATAACCGTCCATATGTCAACGTTTCTCGAGCCCATGGAGGCGTCCGAGGAATATGACGATGAGCCTATTCCGCCGGCGCTGGAACAGACCGCGCTCGATTTGGCTGCGCTCGGCATAGTCTCGGCCAAACGCAGTGACAGCCGACGCGCCAGTGCTCAGGTCAAACCCAAGCCGCTCGACCAACATGGTCCAGCAAGAGTGCTGGCGCTGTGCAATCAAAAAGGCGGTGTAGGTAAGACCACAAGCACGATCAACCTGGGCGCCGATCTCGCGGAATGCGGGCGTCGAGTGCTGTTGGTGGACTTCGATCCGCAAGGGGCGCTTGCGGTAGGCCTTGGCATTAATCCTTACGAGCTCGACTGCACCATTTACAACCTGCTCATGCAAAAGGATATTGGCGTCGCCGAAACGTTGGTAAAAACCAGCGTTGACGGCCTAGATCTCCTGCCTAGCAATATCGATCTGTCTGCCGCAGAAGTCCAGCTGGTTAATGAAGTCGCTCGCGAACAATCATTGCTGCGCTCGCTGCGACCTGTACTTGGCGAATATGACTATGTCCTGATTGACTGCCAGCCCTCTCTCGGGCTGCTTACAGTGAACGCACTCACTGCCGCGCACGGAGTCATCGTGCCGTTGGAGTGTGAGTTCTTCAGCCTGCGTGGGCTGGCAATGTTGATTGACACCGTCGAAAAGGTGAAGGACCGACTCAACCCGGACCTCGAGCTTGAAGGAATTTTGGCCACGATGTATGACGCCCGAACCACACATTGTCGCCAAGTACTGGGGCGAGTAGTGGAAGCATTTGGCGATAAGGTTTACGAAACCGTGATCACCCGAACAGTGAAATTCCCTGAAACCACCGTAGCGGGGCAGCCCATCACCACCTGGGCACCAGGCTCTGGAGGTGCCAAGGCATATCGGGCGCTTGCCCGAGAGGTGATCCACCAGAACTCTTAGGCGGTAGATCATGCTCTGGGCTTTAGCTCAACCTGTCTCTTTTCTCGGCCTACTGGCCGCTTTTTGTGCTGCGCTGCTACTGCGGCGAGGCGTGCACTATCTGTGCTGTGCCGCTACTGCGCCGGGGAAGTTTGGTGGCACGCAGCGAACTACCGCATTTGATGTGCGCCGCGACGTTGACCCCTATGGTGTGGTCGCGGCCCTCATCGGTGGCACGGGCTGGGGGAGCGCGGCTCAGGCATACGTGCGTGGCCGAATCCTCGCATTGTTAGCGGCTCCGCTTGTGGTCATCGCCGCATCACAGCTGGTGTTCGCGCTGTACACGCTGCGAGGTTTCAACTCGGTATCTTTGTGGCTGCTGTATCCCTCAGACGTATTGCGCGGCATGGCTGGAGAGCCGGCCCAGCAATTTGTATTATCGCTCGCAGTCGGCTTACTGGCGTTCGGTGTGGTGGCGTTACTTCCGTTGCCTCCGCTAGATGGCTGGACGTTGTTGACCCGGGTAGCTGCCACCGGCAGTCGCGGCTGGCAGCAGACGCGCTACTGGCTAGAAGACCGCAACATTGGAGCACTAATTTTGCTGGTCTCTGTGCTGTTCCCGTTGTTTTCCGGCCGGCCACTGCTGCTCTATTTACTAGACGTTTTACTCACGCCGGTCTTACACGCATGGGGATAAGCACGCAGCGTGCACTAGTTTTCAGCTCTGCTGCGCTACCGTCAGCGGGTGATTGTGGATACACCACCTCAAGATGAGGTAACCGAGCTGGTTAACGTCGGTTTCACAGTTCGGTTGGATAACTTCGAAGGTCCGTTCGATCTCCTGCTGCAGCTGATCAATAAGCGCCAGCTCGACGTTACTGAGCTGGCGTTGCACACAGTTACCGACGATTTCATCGCACACCTGTCCTCCTGTGGTGACGATTGGAACTTGGATCAGGCCACGGAGTTCCTTGTGGTAGCGGCAACTCTGCTCGACCTCAAGGCGGCAAGGCTCCTACCGAGCGCCGACGTGGAAAACGAAGATGATCTCGAGCTGCTCGAAGCGCGAGATTTGTTGTTCGCCAGGTTGTTGCAGTATCGGGCCTACAAGCAGGCTGCTGTGTACGTGGCGGAGCGTTTCGCTATCTACGGGCGTTGCTACCCACGCGAAGTGTCACTGGAGCCACAGTTTGCTGAGCTCATGCCTGAGGTGCTGCTAGGTATCGGCCTTGACCAGTTTGCAAGGTTGGCCGCAAATGCGCTGGCGATCAAGCCAGTTCCTACGGTAGGAACCGGACATCTACATGCGGCTACGGTGAGTGTTGCCGAGCAGACAGTGCTGTTGCGAGAACGCTTAACGTCGTTGCGAGCGGCCACCTTTCGCGCGCTGTGTGGCGATTGCGTAAGCACGCTGGAAGTGGTTGCCCGATTCCTAGCGCTGTTGGATTTATATCGGGACGGAGAGATCGGCTTTGATCAAATGCAGCCCTTGGGCGAGCTACATGTGCGTTGGGTTAAGAGCCCCAAGGAGGTTGAATCATGAGTGGGGACGACATGAATGCACAGGAAACGTTATTGACTGCGCCGACGCGGTCAGAGGACGTAGCGGAGATGCCCCTAGCCCCCATCTTGGAGGCTCTTCTACTCGTAGTCGACGAACCGGTTACCGATGTTGTGTTGGCGCAGATCACAGAATGTCCCCAGACACACGTGGTGGAGGCTCTGACCGACCTTGCGCGGCAATACACTGAACAAGGGCGCGGCTTCCAACTCCGTAAAACCGCAAATGGCTGGCGGTTTTACACCCGCCTGGAGTACGCACCGTATGTAGAGCGGTTCATCTCCGACGGTCAGCACACTCGGCTCACTCAAGCGGCGTTGGAGACGCTCGCGGTTGTCGCGTATCGCCAGCCCGTGAGTCGCTCCAAAGTCTCTGGCATTCGTGGCGTCAATTGTGACGGTGTGATGCGGACACTCGTCACCCGTGGGTTGGTCGTCGAATGCGGTATTGAGCCTAGTTCAGGTGCACACTTATACCGAACCACCGAACTGGTTCTGGAGAAACTGGGTATCGATAGTATCGATGAGCTTCCGCCTATCGCACCGCTATTACCAGATATGGACGCATTGGATGACGTCATTGATCGAGCATGATCCCACAGGGGTGCGCCTGCAGAAAGTTCTCGCAGGCGCGGGTGTGGCCTCCCGTCGTACCTGTGAGGAGCTGATAGCGGCGGGACGGGTGCGGGTCAATGGCGATGTTATATCTCAGCTCGGCATGCGGATAAACCCGTCTAACATTATCGTTCACGTTGACGGGGTGCGGGTAATCCTAGACGAGAAGCTCAGTTATTACGCCCTCCACAAACCGCCGGGCGTGGTGACGGCAATGTCGGATGACCGGGGCCGGTCAACCATTGCCGAATACATCACTGAACTGGACGAACGTGTATATCATGTAGGTCGGCTAGACGTTGATACCGAGGGTCTGCTGCTACTGACCAACGATGGCGATCTCGCGCATCGGCTCATCCATCCTTCCTATGGTGTGAACAAGACCTACTTAGCTGAGGTGCAGGGTGAGATCAGTTCGCGCGTAATTAAGCGTGTACTTGAGGGTGTTGAACTAGAGGATGGACCGCTGCAAGTACACGAGTTCCGGCTCGTAAGCTCATTCGGATCCCGGTGCATCGTCGAGTTGGTGATACACGAAGGACGCAAGCGGATCGTTCGACGGTTGATGGATCAGCTAGGCCACCCGGTGCAGCGACTCGTGCGTACTCGGTTCGGTCCGGTGCGGCTAGACGGCTTAGCTCTGGGGGAGCGCCGCCCCCTCACCGCAAACGAGGCCGGCTTGCTGTACCAAGCGGTGGACCTGTGACACTAGTGCACATGCGTGCAGTAGCGAATAATGTTGATGTGGCATCTATGACGGCATCGCGTGGTGATGAGGTAGGTGTGATCGCCATAGATGGACCGTCTGGTTCTGGTAAGTCCACCGTCTCCCGGGGCCTGGCGATCAGGCTAGGCGTGCCTTATCTGAATACGGGTGCGATGTATCGTGCAGCAACCTGGGCAGTGTTGCGCGCAAAGGTGAATCCAACCGATGCCGTTGAGGTGGGTAGGGCCGTGGCGGCAGCAGAGCTCGAGGTAGGCATTGATCCTGCCGCGCCCAGCTGTGAAGTAGATGGCTTGGATGTGCGTGCTCCAATTCGCGGCCCCGAAGTAACAGCGGTGGTAAGCGCGGTGGCCGCGGTACCTATGGTTCGCCAGCAGCTCGTGTCTGCGCAGCGCCAGATTATTGCGGCAGCACTTCGGGGGGAGACGGAGTTCAGTCAGCGCGGCATCGTGGTTGAAGGCCGCGACATAGCCACCGTGGTGGCTCCTGACGCTGTATTAAAGGTGTACCTGACTGCCTCGGTCGCGGCTCGTGCGAGTCGGCGCCGTAGCGATGCCGCAGGTGCGGCAACACCGCAGCTTGCTGATGTGCAGCACGATCTGCAACGCAGGGACACACTGGACTCGACCCGCGCTACCGATCCGTTGCGCCAAGCGACGGACGCAACATTGCTTGACACGACGACGCTTTCCGTTGACGAGGTCGTTGATCGACTGGTCGAGCTGCATGCGGCCGCGGTGGCGGCGTTGCGCTGATGCAGCCTATTGTGGCCGTCGTTGGGCGGCCGAACGTTGGTAAGTCCACGCTGGTCAACCGGATTCTGGGCCGTCGCGAAGCGGTGGTGGAAGACATTCCCGGAGTGACCCGGGACCGGGTTGCCTATGACGCTTCGTGGGCGAACCGCAGTTTCACGGTGGTAGACACCGGTGGTTGGGAGCCCGATGCCGTTGGTCGAGCGGCCGCTATCGCCGCTCAGGCAGAGCTTGCTATGCGCACCGCCGATGTTGTGGTGTTGGTGGTGGATGCGATGACGGGAGTAACCGACACTGACCTGGCCGCGGCCAAAGTGCTGCAACGGGCACGCACCCCTGTGATTGTGGTGGCAAACAAAGTTGATAGCGAACGAGCGGAGGCAGATGTTGCCCAGCTGTGGTCGCTGGGCCTAGGGGAGCCTCGACCGGTCTCGGCACTTCACGGACGCGGCTCCGGCGATGTCCTGGACGCAATCTGTGCGGTGCTGCCAGAGACCACGCAGGTGATCGAGCCGGCGGGGCCGCGGCGAGTGGCGCTGGTGGGCAAGCCCAATGTGGGCAAGTCGAGTCTGCTCAATCGGCTCGCTCGGGAGGAACGGGTAGTGGTAGATCCAATGGCTGGGACCACTGTGGACCCGGTGGACACGGTAGTAGAGCTTGCTGGTGAACCATGGCGCTTCGTTGACACGGCTGGGTTGCGAAAGAAGGTGCGCACAGCCAGTGGCACGGAGTACTACGCCAGTGTGCGCACAGCCGCGGCTATAGACAGTGCTGAGGTGGCAGTCGTGCTACTGGACGCTACCGAGAGCTTGACTGATCAAGATGCGCGCATCATTCACATGGTGGCTGATGCCGGACGAGCGCTGGTGCTGGCTTTCAACAAATGGGATCTGCTGGATTCTGACCGTCACGATCAGCTGGAGAAAGAGATTGAGCGGGAGCTTGGCCGGGTGCACTGGGCGCCGCGAGTAAATATTTCCGCCCGCACTGGCCGTGCTGTGGACAAACTCGCGCCGGCGTTACGCACAGCTTTGACCGGGTGGGATAACCGTCTGACTACCGGGGTGCTGAATACCTGGCTGAAAGACGTCGTTGCCGCGCATCCCCACCCTATGCGTTCTGGGCGGCAGCCGCGCATTTTATTCGCCACTCAGGCCGATGTGCGGCCGCCACGGTTTGTGCTGTTCACAACTGGCTTCTTGGAAGAGTCGTATCGCCGTTTCTTGGAGCGCCGCCTGCGTGAAGATTTTGATTTCGCCGGTACCCCAATCGATATTTCGATGAAGATTCGTGAAAAACGAGGCCGCACATCGCGGTAGTCGAAGTAGCGTTCTAAAATAGAGTACAATCTGTGTTATATTTAGCGCTATGTCTAATACACTGACGCTTCGGGTGGATCCTCAAACTGAAAGAGAGCTTATGGAGCTCACTCGTGACGGTAGTTCACGAAATGCCGCAATCCGAGAAGCTATTCATGCCGCCCACCGGCAACAGGTACTGGAGCGAGTGCAGGCCGAAAGCCAAGAGCTGTTGCGTAACTCGCGAGATTTAGCCGAAATGGGCCGCGTACAGGAAGATATGGAGTCGATACGTGCGTGGTGATATTTACCGGTTGCGTACACCGCGTGACACGCAAGACCACGAGCAGCGTGGGCCGCGATACTGCGTAATCGTGCAATCCGACGTTGTACTCCGCTCGACAGTTCTTATTGCTCCGACCTCTCGTGGCGCTGAGCCAAGCACAATCCGTCCCGAGATTAACATGGATGGTACCAAAACCCTGATCCTTATTGAGCAGACCAGTGCCGTTTCAACCGGGCGATTAGGCGACCACGCTGGTCGGCTAAATGTTCGAGAGCTAGCCGAGCTCAATGATGCAATCCGCATTGTGTTCGGCATTTACTAAGAGCGAAGATCGGGCGCCATCTCCGTTGTCACGGAATGTACTGCTTGCCGCAGTGGCTTCCGCCGCGGTATGCGATTTATGAATCGTGCTAGCAGTGGGCGCCGGCGCGGTGCCGTTGCGGTCGGCGCTGCTTTGCTGGCGGCCTCGCGTAGTCGTGTGCGCTCAGTGTCTGAGCAGACATGATCGGTGCGCACAGTGATGCCGGCGATTCTTGCCGCGGCGCAGTCCCGAATCACAGCGAGTGCGGTTTCAACATATCCACCTGGCGGGGCGTTATTGGTCGCCGAGTCGGTAGGAATCAGAGTGATGCGGATGAGGTTCTCGCGGCCTTGGGCAATCAGCTCATGCAGTGCCGCGGGGTCGCAGTCTCCGTAGCAGTGCAGGGTGGCATGCGTACTGTCACCACTGACCGGGTTGTCCGGCCAGGTAGCCCCGTCTTCGTCTTCGGGCGTTGTTCCCAAATAGATGTGCAGTGTCTGCGCCTGATCGTGGCGCCCGTGGGCGGCTATCGCTAGCCCGTCGATTCGGTACTCATGGCCTAGCTTGATATGTAGAACGGGATTGGTGCGGGCTGACCGCAAGGTACGCCGGGTCACTTCAGGTATCAGATTGTCGAAAAGGATGCACTCAAGCATTTCCTTGCTTACTGGCCCGAGTACGTCACGGAGTTGCTGAAGTTTGTTTTGCAGCGTTTTCTGATTGCGGTCGGCTCTACGCCAATATTCTTCTGCCATCTCAGATTTATTCATCTCCGGTATGAGGTTGGATTACTCACCTGATTCTACGGGCATGTTTGCGCTGGTAAAGGCGTATAGTCGTTTTATGGGTTTAATGGCTTTAATACTATTATTCCGTTACGGGTGACTTATTCACATTTGCTGCTGGAGTAATGTGGAACTCTTGTAACCGTTGTGATTAAACGCACTGATATTCTTTGGCGTTTTCATCCCACCGGTGGTCCTGCGCTACTGTGGGATGCGTGGTAGCGGCCTTTGATAAGCCTGTGCTCGAGGTCGAGACTGTCCAAGAGTGGGAGGCGTGGCTGGCCGCCGCTCCCGATCCAGATGGCGTGCGGCTACGGTTGCGCAAGAAGGCATCCAAGCGCCCGGGGATCACTTACCCGGAAGCACTCGATAGTGCGCTGTGCTTCGGCTGGATCGACAGCCAGGGCGGGGCTCTCGACGAGCACTATCACTTGCAGGTGTTCACGCCACGGCTGCCCAACAGTGTGTGGTCACAGCGCAACTGCAACCACGTCGCCCGGCTGATCGCCGCAGGCCGAATGCGCGCCGCGGGCCTGGTTGAGGTTGAGCGGGCTAAGGCAGATGGTCGCTGGGATGCCGCATATCGTCAAAAGGACGCACCGATACCTGATGACCTCCAAGTGGCTCTGGATGCCAACCCGAAGGCCGCCGCGTTCTTTGCCAAACTGACTGCGCAGAACCGGTTCGCGATCCTTTTCCGCATCGGCAGCGTCAAGCGTGCCGAAACCCGTGCCGCGAAGATCGCGGCGTTTATCGCGATGCTCGAACGCGGCGAGACTTTGCATCCGCAGAAGACGAAGCTCTGACGGCCTGTCTTGGAAACATTGAGCAGACATTCGTTGACAAGCTGCTGGGGAAGTCCGCGTTTAGCCGTGCGGTAAAGTAACCTCGCGCGATCACGTGGTGGCGAAGGAAGACTTTGCTACCGCAGTGTAAGGCAATTTCGGGATGTGGCGCAGCTTGGTAGCGCACTTGACTGGGGGTCAAGGGGCCGCAGGTTCAAATCCTGTCATCCCGACAAATTTTCGCAGGTCAGAGGGGTGTCCGATTTTCGGATGGCCCCTCGTTCGCATGTTTTGATGGCAACGAGACGGCTGCGGCACCGATTACCCTGTGATCCCTTTGCGTTAGAGGTAGTACTTGAGCGTGAGTATCCATAGGCTCAGATAGTGGTGAAGCCAGATGAAGAATTTGATCAGGGTTATTCCGAAGCGATTGCTGAAGCCGTCGTAGCTTCAGGCAAGAAAATCTCTCGGGATAAACTCCAAAGGCTAGTGGCTTCGGCCACTGAAGATGCTCTGAAGCAGACTGCGCCAGATGTTGTGAAGGATCTATATAAAGCAGCACCAAAAATGTTGCGTCAGGAGAGACGTGTTCGTCGCGGATTCGAGCGAAGACTGCGAAAATACTGGGGACCGAGTCTCGATGTGTTCGTAATGGTCATGAGGGGTTCGTTTGAATTCGGTTCCACGTTTTAATGAGCGTGAACGGCAACGTACTGTAAAGGAACAAGATTTTCACTTCGAGACTCGTACTTCTATGCACGCTCGAGCGTGTCGAGTGGCGCGTGAAGTTTTCTCTTTATTATCTGCTGGATTGGCGATGGGCGCACTGGGCCGCTGTAGGACTTTGCATGAAATAGCCGTAAACTCGATTGTAGTAGTACCGGTCGCCGGTATCCGGGAACTGTGATGGACCAAACGGCTCGCCGGCTAGAGGCCGTGGGTCCGCCGGAGGCGCCATCCGTACGTGAACTGCCACTTATTATCGACACCGATATCGGCGGCGATCCCGACGACATGTTTGCCCTAGCCATCGCTGCCAAACGGGATCCACAACTGTCGCTGGTCGTCACTAGCGACGAGCTTGGTGGCCACAGGGCACGCCTAGCGCGCCATGTTTTGGATCTACTTGGGCGGACGAATGTGGCTGTTGTTGCCGGTACCGACTTGGGTAGTAACAACTACTCCTGCTTTGACGGGCTTATCCCAGAAACCGTTCCGCGCCAGCCCTCTGACGTAACGGCCGCGGTGCTGCACGTTTTGAATCGCGGGAAGGGAAACGTTCGCTGGCTGGGCATCGGCCCAATGTCGAACCTCGCGACATTACTAAAAAAGAACAACACAGTGGCTAAGCGGTTACATGTCGTTCAGATGGGAGGTGCGATCAAATATCGCAAACCTGGCGTAGCCGAACATAACTTTCGTATGGACCCATCGGCGGTAGCGTATGTGTTTCCCCAGCTAGTTAGGCCAGAGCTTGTTCTATCGGACGCCACATTCCGTCCCGAAATTGAGATCACACAACAATCGGAACTATTCCAAAAGCTGGCCACTACCGAAGAGCCATGGGTTCAGTTGTTGGTGGCGCACTGCCAGCAGTTCTTTGCCCGACACCATCCCGGAACCATGATGCACGACCCGCTCGCGCTCACGGTTGCCATGGAACTTCCCTTCACCCAAGGTGGTTTTGGGCGCATCCTGAGGTGTGTTGGGTTTTCCAGACGGTGTGTCCGCTAAAGTTTCTTGTCTGGAGGTTCTTGTGAAGCGTAAAGTATATACTCCCGAGTTTCGGGATGAGGCTGTGAAAATGTTTCTCG
>JBBSOC010000044.1:0-19458 GCA_038260095.1 Mycobacteriales bacterium
AGCTGCGCTGTCCGCCCAGTACCCCACACATGGTATTCGTGCAGACACTGATCAAATATTCACCAGTCGGGCGGCGCTTGTACATGGTGTAAAACGTGGACACGGCCGCCACTTCAGCCCGGGTGAGGTTGAGCAGCTTCGCGCAGAAAGCGATTCCGTCGGGGGTGACATAACCTTGCGCCGACTGCACCAGGTGCAGCATCGGCAACAGCGCTGAACGGGAACGGCCTGCCGGATACCGCGCGATGATGGCTTTCGCGTCGGCAACCAACACGGCCTCATCCAGCGGCTGGTGTGGCGTCGGGTGGACCCGCTGCTGCATAGCTGCAGGCATAGTTGAAGGCACGGCCGAGGGCTTAGTTGTGATCACAGTTTCGTCCGTACTCACCGATCCACTCCGCCCATCACAGGATCCAATGAAGCCCCGGCGGCTATCACATCCGCGATCGGCGCACCCTCCACCATCGCCGGAAACGCCTGCAAATTCACGAAAGAAGGCTCCCGCACGTGCAACCGGTACGGTCGAGTACCCCCCGAAGAGACCAGATGCATACCCAACTCCCCGCGCGGTGATTCAATCGGCACATACACTTGGCCCTCGGGCACCCTAAACCCTTCTGTAACCAGCTTGAAGTGGTGAATCAGCGACTCCATAGACTGGCCCATGATGGTTCGAATGTGCTCCAAGGAGTTTCCCAAACCGTCGGCACCGAGCGCCAGCTGTGCGGGCCAGGCGATCTTCTTGTCGGTCACCATCACCGGACCGGGGCGCAAATTATCCAGCGCCTGCTCGACGATTGTCAGCGACTCACGCATCTCGGCCAGCCGAACCAAGTAGCGACCCCATACGTCGCCGGTGGTCTGCGTTGGCACGTCGAAGGTGTAGTTCTCATATCCGCAGTACGGCTCGGTTTTACGTAGGTCCCAGCCCAGACCAGCCGAGCGCAGCACTGGACCGGTGATACCCAGTGCCATGCAGCCGGTCAAATCCAGGAAACCAACGCCCTGTGTGCGGGCCCGCCACACCGGATTACCAGAGAGCAGATCCTCATAGGACTTGATGTGCCCCGGCATGACTCGGAGGAACTCAGAAATCTTGGCGTGCGCCTGCGGCGGAAGGTCGGCCACCACGCCACCAGGCCGCACGTAGGCCATGTTCATCCGAAGGCCGGTGATCAACTCGAAAATGTCGAGGATCAGCTCGCGTTCCCGAAAGCCGTAGATCATCATCGATAGCGCACCCAGCTCCATGCCGGCGGTGGCAAGCCACACCAGATGCGAGGAGATCCGATTCAACTCCATGAGCAACACTCGGATCGTCTGCGCGCGCTCGGGCGCGGAAATGCCGAGCAGTTTCTCTACCGCAAGACAGTAACCAGTCTCATTGAAAACTGGGGAAAGGTAATCCATGCGGGTAACAAACGTGACACCTTGGGTCCACGTTCGGTACTCAGCGTTTTTTTCAATCCCGGTGTGCAGGTAACCGATCACAGAGCGGGCTTGCGTCACGGTTTCGCCTTGCAGTTCCAGCACCAGCCGCAGCACGCCGTGGGTGGAGGGGTGCTGCGGCCCCATGTTGACCACAAGACGCTCAGCCGAGAGCGGATCGGTCTCGGCCAACAGGCTGTCCCAGTCACCACCAGTCAGGGTGTAGATCCGCCCCTCCGTGGTTTCGCGGGCGGTGGCGTAGGCGTCGGGGTTGGGCGTTTTAGTCACCGGTAGGCCCTCCGGTTATCCGGCGGCGGGATCTGCGCACCTTTGTATTCCACCGGAACCCCGCCAAGCGGGTAGTCCTTGCGCTGCGGGTGACCATCCCAATCGTCAGGCATCAAGATGCGGGTAAGCGCGGGGTGACCGTCGAAGACGATGCCGAACATGTCATAGGCCTCTCGCTCCTGCCAGTCCGCGGTCGGATACACCGATGTGACAGAGGGAACGCGAGGGTGTTGCGCATCAACGGCAACCTCGAGCCGAAGCCGCCGACGATACGTCATCGACGTGAGGTGATATACCGCATGCAGCCGCTGGAGGGCAGTCTCCGGAGGGGCATCAGGATCAAAGTAGTCCACTCCAGAAACCGACGAACACAGCTCGAAACGCAGCGCGGGTGAGTCTCGCAGCTGCTGGACAACGGTGAGCAACACCTCGGCACGGATATACAGCGTCAGCTCCCCGCGATCAACGACCACCCGCATAATTGCGTCAGGAGCCACGCCCGCCGCAGCAAGCGCGGTAGTCAGCGCATCTACCAGCTCGTCAAAGTAACCACCGAACGGTCGTGGCGAGGATTCAACAGGCGCAAACCGGCGAACTAGGCCGCCAAAACCCGAAGTGTCTCCAGTACCGGAGACACCGAACATGCCGATGCTGTCACGTTCGGCGCGACGGGCTTCCGACGCTGGCGTCACCTCGGATCCGACCCCCATGTCCGGCGTGGAAGGCGCGTTCACGATTGCTCTTCCTTCTGATCAGTGCTGCGCTGCTGTGCGTTAAGAGACAGCAGATGTTCCATGTGCTCACGCACCCGTAGCTGCTCCGATTCGCCACGCTCCGCGGCCTGCTCCCAGCTCTTGCGTCTAGCTTTATTGAAGCGGAAGGACGACGGCATGACACCTGGACGCAGCCGCGGAGCTGGAAGGTCCTGTGCCGCAGCGCTGTGCTCCGCCGACTTCTGTACCTCTAACTTCTGTACCTCTAACTTCTGTACCTCCAACTTCTGTACCTCCAACTTCTTTTGGCTGGCACGTTTGGCGCCTAGCGGCTCATCCTTAATTTTTTCGTGTAGCCGCAGAATCGCGTCGAGCAGCATTTCAGGCCGTGGCGGACAGCCTGGAAGGTAGATGTCCACCGGCACAATGTGGTCCACTCCCTGCACGATGGCGTAGTTGTTAAACATCCCGCCCGAAGAAGCGCAGACACCCATGGAGAGCACCCACTTGGGCTCAGGCATTTGGTCGTATATCTGGCGCAGCACTGGGGCCATTTTTTGACTGACTCGACCGGCCACAATCATCAGGTCGGCTTGCCGAGGACTTGCGCGGAACACCTCCATCCCGAAGCGACCCATGTCGTATCGAGCGGCGCCGGTGGTCATCATCTCGATAGCGCAGCACGCCAGTCCAAATGTTGCGGGCCACAGCGATGACGTTCGGCTCCAGTTGACCAGCTTCTCCACCGAGGCCAGCAAAATTCCGGTGGGAACTTTCTCTTCCAGCCCCATGGTCAGCGCCAATCCAGTGCGCCGCGGCGCCACACGTAGGCGTAAGCGATGAACACTGTAGCGACGAATAGCAGCATCTCCACCAGGCCAAAGACGCCCAGCGCTTGATTAGCCACAGCCCACGGGTACAGGAACACAATTTCGATGTCGAACAAGATAAACAGCATCGCCGTGAGGAAATACTTAACCGGAAACCGTCCCCCGCCGGCGGGCCGTGGAGCGGGCTCGATACCGCATTCGTAAGGGTCCAGCTTGGCCCGATTGAACCGGCGAGGACCAATCAGTGGGGCAATCGCAACCGAAAAAATAGCAAAACCAGTCGCTAGCCCAAACAGCAACACGATCGGCAGATACTGGTTAAACGGCACAATCTATACCGCTTCCTTTTCAGGCGTCACAGCGTGCCGCCGCGCGGATACACCCAGCTTCGCACAGCCACACCTGAGATTGTGAGCTACTCCGCGGGCTGCTGCCGGGAGTGTATTCCCCACATACCCTCGCTGCAAACCAAGGCGGCCCTAACGAGGTGGTGCAAGATAAAAATTTTTGCCAAGTTAGGAGAAGTTGTGTCTACACAAGTTCTCCTAACTTGGCAGAATGCTCTGCCAAGTGACCTGGTCGTTTCATCGACGATGATGGCAGTAGCTTGCAATCGTGCACCATGTCGTAACCAAAGTAGGTCCCTCGTTCAGGACGCCGCTAATCCGCCAGGGTTCTTAGTTGCTGTTTGGTTCGTTGCCGGCTCGTCTAGGTCTTGTTCATCTAAGTCTTGTTGATCTAGGTCTTGCTCGTCCAGCACCGCGCGCAGCGCAGCACGCTCTTGCTGTCTGCGCTGTTGATGCGCGGCCACCCGTTCGGCAAGCTGTTCACGCTGCCGGCGCAGCACAAACCACGACAGCGGCATCGAGATCACAATGGCCAGCAGAACTAGAGCCCAGCTACGAAAGCCCACCGCGAAGAGGGCCGCCGCTACGGCGGCCATCAATGCGGTGCGACCAGCGGTGTAGGTGAGGGCTGGATGAATCTTCACAGCTGCGCCTCCGACATGGTAAAGAGCCTCGCCCGTCAACTCACCGACCGAACGTGCGACTGGCTGTGTGAGCTGGCGATCCTGCGATGAAGTGTGACGTTTCGCCAAGCAAAAACGACACTACCTACGTCGGCGCTAACCAAACACACCGCGTTGCCTCTGCTGCCAAAAATCAAGTAAGTTGTTCAGTTTTGCTGACGCCGCACGGCAATAGTGCTGTAATGAAAAATCGAGTTTATAACGGGCAAAGAACGTAACCCGGTCATAAAGCATCCCACCAACGCAAGGAGTTGAAGTAAACGTGGAGGTAGGTGAGCGACTCCTGACCCCCAGCGAGGTCGCCGCCCTGTTCCGAGTCGACCCTAAAACGGTAACTCGATGGGCAGCGGCCGGTCGTATCAGCAGTATCCGCACTCCTGGCGGCCACCGCAGATTCCGCGAATCGGAGGTTCGCGCCTTACTGGCTTCCGGCGGGGCGCTTATGGATGACGAACCAATGTAGGCGCGCTTCTTAGGCGAATCGGGAGCGCCGCCGCCATGCCTCTGTCTGCGCTGAGGGCTTTGCTGATTCCTATGTCGTAATGGGTTAGTGACGTGCTACAGTCCCGCTAAGCACGTTCGGCACATGAACAGGAGCCTTCGGTGGGCAAGTGGCCTTCTACGCCAGCAGTCAGCCGTCCACGCTGGCGCTGCCTGATACTGGTCATCTCACTCGCCGTAGCCAGCCCCCTGTTGGTCTCTTGTGGCACGGAAAACGCGGGCGTCGTGATCAACATTTTCAACGGTCCGGAGGAAAACTTCTCCAGCATTGTTGACCGTTGCAACTCTCTAGCTCACGGCAACTACCGGATCAAGCTCAACCAGCTGCCGCGCGATGCCGAAGGCCAGCGGGAACAACTGGTTAGACGGCTGGCCGCCCGCGATTCTGGGCTCGACCTGATGGACATGGACATCACCTGGGTCGCCGAGCTCGCCGAAGCAGGTTGGATTAAGGAGTGGACCGGTGAGGACAAGAAAAGCGTGGAGCGGGGAACGCTAGAAAAGCCACTCAAGACCGCCCGCTGGAACAACAAGCTCTACGCCGCGCCATACAACACCAACGTGCAGCTATTGTGGTACCGATCAGACTTGGTCCCCACCCCTCCCGCGACCTGGGATGAGCTGATCACTGCTGCTGAAAAACTCGCCGACCAAGGAAAGCCGCACTACGTCGAAGTGACTGGCGCGCAATACGAAGGTCTAGTGGTGTGGTTCAACGCTCTGGTCACCTCGGCGGGAAGCAGTATCCTCTCCGCGGACGGCAAACGTGTTGTACTGGACTCCAAGGCCCGCAAAGCACTTGAAGTGATGAAGAAATTCGCTACCTCGCGTGCGGCAGACCCCTCGCTGTCCAACACTCATGAGCAGGAAGCCAATCTGGCGTTTCAGGCCGGCAAAGCTCCATTTCAAGTCATCTGGCCTTTCGTATATGCCGCTACTCGAGACTCGAATCCAGAGTTGTTGAAAAAACTTCGTTGGGCGCCGTACCCGGGAATCGACGGCCCAGGGTCGTCACCTTTAGGCGGCGCGGTCTTCGCGGTCGGTAAGTACTCCAAACATCCGCATGAAGCATTTGCTGCCGCTACCTGCTTACGTGATCCGGAAAGCCAGAAGATCGCGGCGGTCAAGGACGGTCTACCCCCCACAATCCGATCGGTATATGACGATCGAGAGTTCATAGCCAAGTACCCTATGCGGGACGCCATTCTGCAAGCGCTTGAAACCGCCGGCGAGCGACCTAGCACGCCGTTCTACCAAAACATCTCGACCATCGTCTCAACGGTACTGTCGCCACCGCAGGCCATTGCCCCCCAGGCAACGCTGAGCCGGCTTCGAGCGGAGATCGCTGATGCACTGCAGTCCAAGGGGGTACTGCCATGAGTCGGCATGTCCGCGAAGAACCAACTACAGACGGTATGCGTGCCGAACACAGGCTAGGTCTACTGCTCTGCGCTCCGGCCGCGGCAGTGATGCTGGTGGTCGCGGGGTGGCCGATCATCTATTCGTTCTTACTGTCTTTTCAGCGCTATGATCTGCGTTTTCCCCAAGCCCGTGGCTGGATCGGGTTGGATAATTACGCCACCGTGCTCACCAACCACTACTGGTGGGTTGCTTTCGGCGTCACCGTGCTCATCATGGTTGTCAGCGTCGCCATCGAACTGGTGCTTGGCATGGCGCTGGCCGTGGTCATGCACCGCACACTTGTCGCACGAGGCTTGTTACGAACCGCGGTGCTGATCCCATACGGCATCGTCAGCGTGGTAGCTGCATACGGTTGGAAGTACGCTTGGACTCCAGGCACCGGCTGGTTGGCTGGGTTCTTACCCGAGAACTCGGCGCCGCTGACTCAGCAGATCCCAGCGCTGGGCATCATCGTGCTAGCTGAAGTGTGGAAGACGACTCCCTTCATGGCCCTGTTGTTGCTCGCGGGGCTCGCACTGATCCCGGATGAGCTACACCGGGCCGCGGAGATGGATGGCGCGAGTAGGTGGCAACGGTTTATCCACATCACGCTCCCGCTGATGAAGCCGGCAATCCTCGTAGCGTTGCTGTTTCGTGCGCTGGATGCGTTCCGCATTTACGACAACATCTACGTTTTGACCAACGGCGCCCAATCCACCGCATCGGTCTCGATCACCACCTATCACAACCTCATAGGCGGCCTGAACCTTGGAATTGGCTCTACCTTGGCGGTGCTGATCTTTCTCACTGTGGCCCTCATCGCGTTCATCTTCATCAAAGTTTTCGGCGCCTCGTCACCTGGAACGGCGCCTGGCGCAGATCCGAAGGAGCGCCGCTGATGACCACCGGACAAGCAGTGACTGGGAGTAAAATACGTTGGAGTGCGATCAATCTGATCGTGGTGTTCTTCGCGATCACACCCGTGCTCTGGATCGTATCGCTCTCCCTCAAACAACCCAGCACCTTTACCGACGGAAGTTTCATTCCACGCAAGATCACCTTCGACAACTATCTCGGCATCTTCCGCACCGGCGGATTCGCTCGTCCGCTGCTCAACTCGATCGGCATCGGCCTGATCTCCACCGCTATCGCGATCGTGCTCGGCGTATTCGCCGCGTATGCGATCGCCCGGCTGAACTTTCCTGGCCGGCGCGTCATGCTCGGCGCGTCGCTGCTCATCGCGATGTTTCCACAGGTTTCACTGGTGACGCCGCTGTTCCAGATTGAACGTTCCCTACACCTATTCAACACCTGGCCTGGACTGATCCTGCCGTACGTGACATTCACGTTGCCGCTGACGATCTACACGCTCTCGGCGTTCTTCCGCGAGATCCCTTGGGAGCTGGAGAAAGCCGCCAAGATGGACGGCGCTACGCCCTTCCAAGCGTTCCGACACGTGATCGTCCCGCTGGCCGTTCCCGGCGTAGTCACCGCGACGATCTTGGCGTTCATCCAGTGCTGGAACGACTTCCTGTTCGCCATTGCGCTCACATCATCAGACTCCGCCCGCACGGCGCCGGCGGCGATCTCGTTTTTCACCGGAGCCTCGCAATTCGAGGACCCCACCGGATCCATCGCCGCCGCGGCCGTAGTGATCACGATCCCGATCGTGATCTTCGTGCTCGTCTTCCAAAGTCGGATTGTCAGTGGTCTTACCTCTGGCGCAGTGAAAGGTTAAGCGAAACCCATGGCCGACATTGTTCTAGATGGCGTCACCAAGCGGTATGACGATGGAAGCACGGCGGTGCGCCACCTCGACATCTCCATCGCCGATCATGAGCTGCTCATCTTGGTGGGGCCCTCGGGCTGCGGAAAATCCACCACACTGAACATGATCGCTGGCTTGGAAGACATCACTGATGGCGAACTACGCATCGCTGGTAAACGTATGAATGAGCGTGCACCGCGGGACCGTGACATAGCGATGGTGTTCCAGTCATATGCGCTGTACCCCCACATGAGCGTGGCTGAAAATATGGCTTTTCCACTCAAGCTCGCCGGAGTAGACAAAGCCAGCATAAAAAATAAGGTAGAACACACTGCCGAGGTTTTAGAGCTCACCGCATACCTGAATCGCAAGCCTGGGCATCTCTCCGGTGGCCAGCGGCAGCGAGTCGCGATGGGCCGCGCGATTGTCCGCAGTCCACAGGCATTCCTGATGGACGAACCACTGTCGAATCTCGACGCAAAGCTGCGGGTGCAGATGCGCACCGCGATAGCTCGGCTGCAAAAGAGCCTTGGCACCACAATGGTTTACGTCACGCATGATCAGGTCGAGGCCATGACGCTGGGGGACCGGATAGCGCTGATGCTTCGCGGTGTTGTGCAGCAGATCGGATCCCCACAAGAGCTCTACGAACGGCCGGCGAACCTTTTCGTCGCCGGCTTCATCGGCTCACCGGCAATGAACTTCTTCACCGGCGAGGTTGCCGATAACGCGGTATCGACCGCGATAGGAAACATCCCGCTTCCGGATAAGCATCGCCGCGCGCTGGAGGCGCATCTGAGCGGAACCCGCGAGGTAGTGGTGGGGCTGCGGCCAGAAGCCTTTGAGGATGCCGCGTTTGTAGGCGATAGAACTCATGGGGCAACGTTCACCCAATGCGTTGACATCATGGAATCGGTGGGTTCAGCCAAGTTCGCCTACATCAACATGGCTTCCGCCGCCAAGCCCAGTCGAGTAACCGAGCTAGACGCAGAAACTGGAGTAGAGGAGGTTTTCGGGGGCTCCCAGCTCGTCGCACAACTGGACTCAAAGTCACCTGCGCGGGAAAGCGAAGACCTAGAAATATGGTTCAACCCCAGCGACATGATCCTTTTCGAACCCGAGCACGGTCGCAATCTGCTGATCGAAGGTTAAAGCGCTACCGATTTCTGGGGATAGATTCCCGCGTGCTACTTCCACCTACAGTCGTGTCAGCCGGGACGGGCCGCGCCCTTGAACGGCAACCCGTTCACTCGAACCTTCCCGATTTTAACCTTATCGCCGGGCTCAGGGGCATGAATCATGTTTCCGTTGCCGATGTAAATTCCCATATGGGACACACCGCTGAAAAAGAATACTAGATCTCCGGGCTGCAAGGAGTCATATGACACTTTGTGTGAAAGCAGCAACCATTGCTGAAGCGCGGAGTGCGGGAGCTTGACCCCCGATTGCTGCCATGCCATCAGCGCGAGCCCCGAACAATCGAATGCACTTGGGCCCGCCGCGCCAAACACATACGGCTTACCTAGTTGTGCGTAGGCGTACTTCACCACAGCCTCAGCCTTTCCAGATGCTGAGCCGTCGTAGCTACCCGCGATGCCATCTTCACGGGCGTCACTGGGCGAAAGCCGGTCGCGAAGCTTCTTCCACTTATCGAAGTCGGCCTGCAACTGCTTTTTTAGCTCTTGCGCGGAGCTGGCAGTTTCCTTACGGCGGACGACCTCGGCATCGATTCCATCCTTGGTCTTACTCAGCTGCTTGCGGGCCGACGTGTACTCACGCAGCAACCTAGCGTTTTCCGCATTGAGCACATCGATGTAGGAGAGCTGATCAAGCATCGTCCGCGGGCTACCACTCTTGAGCATTCCGCTCTTAGAGACATTTCCGCCGTTTTGATACGCCGCCGCTCCCAGCTTGCCAACCTTGGCACTGGTTTGGTCGTAGCGGTGCTGCAAGTCGCCGAGTTTAGACTGAAGGTCGTCCTGCCGTTTCTGGCTGTCGTCTAGGGCGTCTCGTGCTCGGTTGAGGTTCTCGTTGGCGTTACGCATTTTGGTGAGGAGCTGCTTGACCTGTGAGCGCGCCTCATCCAGCGACGGATCAGCGTTTGCGGCCGCTGGATGCCATAGCACCGAGACCGCAGTCGCGACCGCAATAAGCGCGATCGCGACTGTGGCGCTCAGAACGCCACGCAGCTGTTCCCCCCGGAGCTTCATTCCATAAACGTAGGGCCCGAAAGTGCTTGAGTGGGCATGTTTGGGGTGTTTATGTCCACATTCACCACTCGATGCCAGCCGTTCGCTGCGGCAGGGTCGGCTGCCCGCCCGCCTCTTACCCCACCGAACGTCTACCGCAATGACCCGAAGGTGCCATTGAAAGTGCTGCTGATGCAGCCCTCTGGGATGGAGTCAACCGAGGACCGGATGGATCCAGGAACTAGCTAAAACCCCACTCATGGTGGAGTCGCTCTAGCGGTGAAAGCTCTTGCTCACGCCGCCACCAATGATGCGAGGCCGACGGCTAGGTTGTCGCCGCGCATCAGCGCGCGAGCGCGCACGAGATGATCCGCGGCGGCGATGAGCCGGTCGTGCTCTAAAGTAAGCAGTTCGCGGTCCTGAACTGATGACGGGTAGTGGCGCGCGAACCAGGGCCTCACCTGCGCCCAGCTGTAGAGTGTCCATCCGTCAGACGACATCGGACCGGGGAACCCACCCGGACCACGCTTTCCAGTAGCTAGCAACCGCACACTCTCGTAGGTACGTCCGGTGCGCGCGGCGATCTCTTTGAGCGTGACCAAGTCTTCACTGCAGACCGAGCTCACTACCAGTCCGGCCGCCTCCACGTCACGTAGCGCCGAAACCAACGCAGCAGCCAGGGTGTCAGCGTCGCGATCAAACCCGAGTAACGTGCGATCCCGCTCCCGCTCTGGAGTGACGTCGTCGGCCCGATCGAATAACGCGTCACATTCATCATCGCTGAACCTGTGATCAACCACGAACGTAAACTCGTAGATGCTCACCGCTGCCCCTCTCCGTGCTCCGGGTGATGGTGCTTGAGGTCAAACCGACGAATCCGCTTAGCAGTGTCTTCGGGAGTACGAGGCGTGGAGTACAGCGCCAGGTCGGCTCGGCACACGGTACACACCAACGCCCCCCATCGATGACCCTTGTGAACTTCGACTACTTTCAAGCCCTTGCGGACAACTACCTTTAACGCGTCGGCGATCGGCTTTTTGGGATGCCGACCCCCACTCACCATGTTGCCAGTGTACAACACGGCGAGAAGAGTGCACTGCAGTTTGAGGGATGATTTTGAGTGGCCTAAGAAATATCAATAGGACACAACAAAGGTCTGCTCTGGTAAGAGCGTCCGCCAATAGGGCATCTGCCAAAGCCGCAGGAGCCGCCGCCTACGAAGGTAGGCAAGGTGACGAGAACACCAGCAGGGACCTATTAGCGGACACTCTAAGGCTGCTTTTAATTCACCCCCGCGTAAGAGTGCAGCCCAGTTTGCACCAAGTTGATGACGAACAGATTCACCATCATGGTTGCCCAGCCCAGCACCACGATGAATGTTGCTCGTTTGCCCCGCCACCCTGCGGTGGCGCGAGCATGGAGGTAAGCGGCATAAACCACCCAGGAGATGAAAGCCCATGTCTCCTTGGGGTCCCATCCCCAATACCGGGTCCAGGCGGCTTCAGCCCAGATCGCGCCGGCGATCACCGCGAACGTCCACAGCGGAAAAGCGAGCGCGTGCACGCGGAACGTCAGACGCTCCAAACTGTCCGCTGCCGGAAGTCTGGGTGCAAGCGTAAACGGAAACTTCACCACACGGCCGTCGGCAATTCGCGCGTCATAGCCCTGCCGAAGCAGATACAGCACTGCGCAGACAAACCCAAATAGGAAAATACCGCTGGAGGTCGCGGCCGCACTGACGTGAATCTTCAACCAGACGGAGTTCAGGGCTGGAACCAATGGTGCCGCCTCGGCGTAGAGCACTGTGCCGGCCAGCCCAAGCAGTAGCACTACTGGCAGCAGTACGAACAGCCCCAAGTGGCGCAGCTGGGGCCGGCGGATGATCACAATCAGCCAGCACAGCACACCCACCAAACACGCAAGGCAGACAAACTCATACATGTTTCCCCACGGCACGCGGCCCACTGACACGCCACGGGTAACTAACGATGTCAGCGCAAGCGCGAAGCCTGAGAACGTAACCGCCACCGCGGCCCGACCGAGAGCGCGCGCCAATAGGTCCCTGCCGGCGCCATGCTTGTGCGGGGCACCCGCACCCGGGCGATCGCCTTGCGTACCTGCTTCGCTGCGCTCCACCGAAGTTAGAGGTGCAGCCGTACGCGGCGGCTCCTGCGGCCTTGGCAGAACCCTATTGGCGGACGCTCTAAACGTTTTATTGACATTTCTCCACCAGGCCGGTTCACCCGCGGCCGAACTACGAGCGGCAGCCGCGACCGCACCACGCGTACCAAATGCGTACTCGATCGCATAGCAGCTCATAGCCACCGTGTAGGCCACGATGGTCCACAAGAAGAAAGTGTTGGACACATCCGCAAGACTCTGATCAATGGGCATGCCTACTCCTTGTTGTCCGTGGGTTCAGGGTGTCTAGCCGAAACCGCTTCGCTTACGGCTCTTTCGATCCGACTGAACTCGGCAGCGAATGCCTCGGAGTCTGCACGGGTCAGACCAGCAAGCTCCACTCGGGTACCACCCGTGGTGATGGGGCGCAGCCGGACGAAGAGCCGCCGACGACGGGTGAATAGGGACACCAGCAGCCCCAGCACCATCGCCACCGCTCCGGTCAACGCGGTAAGCCGGCCCGGATCATGGGAGACTTCCACACTCATCCACTGCTTAGAGCCGACGAATTCCACCTGTGAACCATCGTCAAGTTTCCAGCTCTGGCCAGGGCGCAGAAACTTCGAACCAAGAAGTTTCAAATCGCCGGAGCTTACTCGGCTCTGGTCCAGCGAATACACCGAGCGCGGCACACCCGAATCCAGCCCAGTGTTGCCCCGGTAGGCCAACAACGTGATTCCTTCGTTGCCTCGGGCCGGATACAGCGAGCGAACAAACGGCGGTATCTGACCAGTCGTGGGCACATACACGCCCTCAAACGCAACCTCAGAGTCGCGAGTTCGCTTTCGTGTGGCCGGGTCCTGGTTGGCGTCGGGAAGCACCACTACGCCCTCACTACGAAGCGCCGAATCCCGAGGAAGGAACGGGGTGGGGCTCTCAAACACGGTGCCGTAACGGTCGGTGTAGCGCAGGACCGGGGCATAGCCGTGGTTGATCAGAAACATGCCGGCACCGTCCATGCGTAACGGATGGTTCACTTCCAACGTGTAAGGGTGGCGCGGCTCGCGCTGTCCGGCCGCTGACCCATCCTCATAGTGCAGCTGCGCTGAGTAATTGACCGGTTGACCGTTGGGCAAGTAGGAGGCGTGGAATTTCTGCAATGACACACAGAACGGGGTAATGCCCTCGCCTTTGACTAAACGTCCGGGGCTGAACTGGTCGTAGGACTGCACGGCGTTGCAGAACTGGCCGTCTTCTATGATCAGCGCGCCGCCTTTCCATCCCCACAGCGAACCGACCGCGACACCGATCAGGACTACTACCAGCGCGAAATGGAAGACCAGGTTGCCGAGTTCTCGCAGCTGGCCGCGCTCGGCCGACAGCGTGATCTCGGCACCACCTTCAGCTTCGCCTTGTGTGCGTTGCCGTATCCGCCGCCAACGCAGCCCACGCAGTGCTGTCAGCACCGAACTCGCGGTGGCCTCCGGCGTCTGCGCCGACGTACCCAACACAGCATGCAGCGGAAGTTTGCTTAGCTGGGCTGGTACCTTCGGCGGTCCGAGGATCAGGGGCAGTAGATGCACGCGTATCCGCGAGATCAAGCATCCAGTGAGTGAGATGAACAACAGGAGGTAGATCGCAGCGAACCACGGCGAGGCGAAAACATCAAAGCCCCAGAGCCGATCCAGGATCGGGGCAAGCGTGGGATGGTCGTGGTAGTAACGGGCGACTTTGGCGGGGTTGAGGGCGCGCTGCGGGAAAGTGGCGCCGGGGATGGCGGCAATGGCCAGCAGAAACAGCAGCACCAGGGCGGTGCGCATGCTAACCAGCTGACCCCATAGCTGACGGCCTTGCAACGCCAATCTGCCTAGTATCTTTACGTGCATCAAGCTCCGACCTCGCATCAAATTCCAATCTCACCCACGCCGACATAGCCGCGGAGCCAGATAACGGCGTCGTTCCATAAGCCACTAAGTAGCAGTGCGCCTACTATTACCAGCAGGCCGCCACCGATCCAGCGCACCCAGCCCGCGTGCCTACGCAGCCAGCCAATAGAGATCGCGGACCAGCGAAAACCCAGGGCGCAGCACAGAAACGGGATGCCGAGCCCCAACGCATAGGCCGCTGAAAGCGCGGCGCCCCGGGTAGCCGAGCCTTCCACGAAGGACAACCCCTGCACCGCGGCGAGCGTGGGGCCCAAGCAAGGAGTCCATCCGAGTGCGAATACAGCACCTAACACTGGAGCACCGGCGAGACCAGCTGTTGGCAGTGTATGCAAGCGAAGCTCGCGGCTCAGCCCAGGAATCCAGCCGAGAAACGCTAGCCCCATCAGTAGTACTAGCGCACCGACCACTCGCTCGATGACCGGCTGATAGGACAGCAGCCAACGCCCAGCTCCACCGAAAGCGGCACCGAGCAGCGTGAAGACTGTGGCGAAGCCAGCGATGAATAGCAACGTGCCGAGCACAGTTGGTGAGCTCAGCGAACGAATGAACCCGCGGCGCTGCCGCGAATCTGCCTGGGTTCGGGCCTGCTCGACGTCGGCCCCGCTCAGCCCAGCAATGTAGGAGAGGTAGCCGGGCACCAGCGGTAGCACGCACGGGGAGGCGAAACTGACCATCCCAGCAAGCGCACTTACCGCGAGTGCGATCAGGAGCGGCCCGTGCGTCGCAGAGTCAGCGGCTCCGTTAGCGAGTGGCACGAATTTGGTAACCGGCGGGGGGAAAGCTCACTGTCATATTGTGTCACCGCGACACTGTCGTACCAACCGACGCCCTGACCCTAGCTGGATCGGCCGCCGCGTCGGGGTAATCGCAAAGAAAGGCGGCGTTTACGTTGGTGAGTACCTCGCGTTCGCCCGCTCGTCGTGTTTGCGGAGGGTGGTTGTGGGTCCGTCACAGCCACAGCTGATGGCGGATCGTCAAGTTTCGGCGCTGAAGCTTGAGCAAGTTCCTGCCGTTTAGCTGCACGGGCTTTCAGCACCCGGTAGCTGGTGTATCCAGCGCCGACGGTACTTGCAGCAGCCAGCGTGACGGGGTTGTCCAAAGAAAAATTTCTTACTACCTCATTAGCTTTATCGAAAAATCGACTGTTAACTAACCAGTTCAGTGTTTGACCAGAAGCTCCGCCAAGGACGATAGAGCTGCTGCCAAATAATGCTTGTTGTAGGGCCTCCTTGAACTTTTCTCTCCTGGTAGCAAATCTGCCTTCATCTTCTGCTTCCGCTTTAGCTGCTTTAACGCCCAGATATCCCATTGTTGTAAGAGAGGCGGCTGCGGCGGCAGGCAGCGAACCACCAGTTATTGCGTATGTTCCAAGGGTAGGCCCGGTGTTTTGAAACAACGACTTAAAAGACTTCAACGCGACCTGGCGTCGAACCTGCTTACGGTTGGATGTGAATTCGCTACCAGCATGCGCAACGAAAGTTGGCAACAACTGGAGTAATGCAGCGAGTGGGACGGTGAATGGGTTTGAACCAAATAATCCATGGGAAAAGCTGACCATTGCCGTGGTGTTTTGCACCGATTCTTGCCCAGCTTGGAGTTGGGCTCGTTGTCCAACTCGCCTGACTTCTTCCTCGCCCATGACACCGCTAGCCGGAAGACCCTCCGGGGTGCTGGCGGACGAAGCCCTGTTAGCACCGAATCGACGGGCAAGGGACTGAAGCCAACCAACTCGGAGCCTTTGCGAGTCAGCAGGTCGGTCCTTCATGCGGTTACAGTACCTAGCTTAGGCAAGCCTTCGCTAAGAATTACTAGTTCTCGGCTGCGACCTTTGTCACCACGGGTCGTAGCTCGTTGACTACCAGCGGCTTACGGAACACAGCGGCCACCCGCCCATCGCGGTCGATCACAATCGTGGCGGGGATGGCGTTGGGTGGCGTGTCTCGGAACGCCAGGGCTATCCGACCCGCTGGGTCGAATAGGCTGGGATAGGGCACCTGGTGTGCCCGGTCGAATGCGGCTGCCTTATCTCGGGAATCCCGCACGTTCACACCCACAAACCGCACACCGAGGTCTTTGGTGGTGTCGGCGACCTCGACTAGGTGGATGATTTCCGCACGGCACGGCGCACACCACGACCCCCAGAAGTTGAGTACTGTAACCGATCCGCGGTAGCTGGCTAGCGAAAACTTTCCCCCGCTTACCAGATCTCCCGTGACAGTCGGGGCGATCGGGCGGGCTCCGCGTGAGTACTGCGTGAGTGTGCCGTCGCCGGAGACGAACCGTTGCGCGGTCCCTGCCGACTGGTCTACCGCGTCATGACCGTTAGCGCAGCCGGCCAGCAGTAATCCCAGGCTGACTAGTAGCGCGGCTTGTCGACGGATCTGAGGAATTCTCCAGGCTTTCATCAACGGGGCGCCGGTTTTGCGCGTGCGGACATGACTCCCGCGGCCCGATCCTCGACGAGGGCGGCAGCCACCAGGTCCGGAGCGGGAACGTGGTAGTCGATGGCTGTGAGAATACCTTCACTGCCACCATCACCGCGGAACGTGAACGAGGTCACGCTGCCTAGCGCGCACTGTCGGCGCGATGGCGAGTGCCACAACCGCAGCCCGGACAGGTGACGCCGCACGATCCAGATCGGAAGCTGATGACTTACCAACACGGCGGCGGCGCCAGTCGCGGCCGTGTGCGCGCGGTGCACAGCTTCGGCCATCCGGGCGGCCACACTGACGTATGCCTCATCCCATGACGGCCGGAACGGGTTGTAGAGCCGATGGGCGTTAGCGAGCAGATCCCAGCGGCGCAGTTTGCGACCGGCGAAGATGTTCTGCGACTCCAGCAAGCGTTCATCGGTGGTGAACTGCAGGTCTAGTCGCTGGCTAATCACCGAGGTGGTTTGCGTCGCCCGCTCCAGCGGACTAGACAGCATGTAGGTGATGGGCCGCTCAGCGGAGAGTTTAGCCAGGTACTCACCAGCCGCATCAGCCATCTGCGTGCCACGCTCACTGAGCCGAAAACCCGGCGCCCGGCCGTACAGGATCTTCTCCGGGTTGTGCACCTCGCCATGTCGAACCATATGCACCACGGTGAGCTCTGACTCTTGATTCGCCACAATAGTAGAGCTTAGTTTCTGCCGGTGGTGATGAGTTAGCCGCGGGCTTGTTTAATGATGAGGGGTGTGCCGAGCTGGCGGTTTGGATAGGATCGGTCTATGCGATCCAGAAAACCCCAGGCATGAAAGAGCCAGCGCCAAAGAACCGAATAATTGTTCCGCTCGACGTGAGCGATCTCGGCATAGCCAGAGAGCTGGTGCGAGAGCTTGCACCGCACGTCGGCGCTTTTAAGATCGGCTATCAGCTCGGGTACGGAGCGGGTTGGCGAGAGGCCGCGCACCTAGTCCGGTCCCATGGCGGTCAGTTGTTTGTGGACGGGAAGTTCGACGACATACCCAACACCGTTGCCGAAGGTGCGCGTCAGGTCGCCCGTTTTGACCCCCAGCTCATTACTGTTCACGCGTCCGCGGGTATTGCGGCAATGCGTGCCGCCGTTGCCGCAAGCAACCCCACGACTGACGTGCTCGCTGTCACCGTGCTCACGAGTATTGGAGTCCAGGAGTGCGCAGCGATCTTTGGCGCGTCACCGGAAGAAGTAGTCGTCCGTTTCGCGGTTCTTGCCGCTGAAGCGGGAGTTGCTGGCATCGTTTGTTCTCCCCAGGAGCTCGACGTACTCGCCCAAGCCAGTAACTCCCACCCACAGTTGTCCGCACTTACTCGCGTTACTCCCGGAGTTCGACCGAGCTGGGCTGACGCGAATGATCAAAAGCGCGTGATGACGCCTGCCGAAGCAATCAGCAAAGGGGCGACTTACCTGGTCATCGGGCGACCGATAACGAGCCCTCCACCAGAAATCGGCACGCCCAGCGATGCCGCAATCGCTATCGGAAAAGAAATCGCCGCAGCCTTAGGAGCTCACTGATGGAAATCATGGTCGAACTTGAGCGCGCCGGCGCTGTATTCCTTGATCACCACTTCGTGTACAAGAGCGGAAAGCACGGGTCCGGTTACATCAACCTGGACATCATATTTCCGAACGTTGGCTTGATGTCTGACATTTGTGTCGACCTGATCAAACCATTTCTTGATGGCATTTACAGCATTGACACGGTTGCCGCACCCGCAGTCGGAGGTATTGTGCTGTCCGTGCTGTCGGGTCGCACATTTCGCGATGCCGGCCGGAATGTCAGCGCCGTATGGGCGGATAAGAACGGGGATGATTTTGCGTTCGAACGCGCGGGTTTCGCCGATCAGCTGCACGGCAAACGTGTTCTCGTCGTCGAAGACTTGCTGACCACCGGAGGCTCGGTGCGGAAGGTCTGTCGTCAGGCAGAGCTTCACGGAGCGGAGGTTGTTGGCGCTAGCGTTGTGTGCAACCGTGGCGGGGTTACCGCCCAGCAACTCGGTATTCCTAGACTCGAAACTCTTGCGTCAGTCAGTTTTGCCGCTATTGATGCCGACGCGTGCCCGCTCTGCCAGGAGGGCACACCGATCGTCGACAACATTGGGCACGGCGGCACATACAGGGCCGAACACCCGGAGTACAAGGGTGGTTACGTCAGCCTGAATACGGCTCCGTAGCTGCTTACCAAGCAGAGGGCTGGTGGTCACGAGATGAGTGCCCGCAACAATCCGCCCCGTTCAATGCTGCTGGTGGCCGGGTTCTCCAATTTCGACCGATTCGCTGTTGGACCGATGCTCTTCGCGTTCGCCGCTACCTTTCATGTGTCGATTTCCACAGCCGCTGCTGCTGCGACCGCTTATTTCATCTCCTACGGCGTCTCGCAACCCGTTTGGGGCGTCTTGTCTGACCGCTACGGCAGAGTAAGGGTCATTCGTATTGGCCTAATGGTTGGTGCTGTGGGTAGTGCGCTGTCGGTGATGGCACCTTCGATTTTGTTGCTCTCAGCCGCACGAGCGCTCACGGGGGCAGCCTTTGGAGCCCTAATTCCCGCAACCATAACGTTCATCGGAGACACGGTTGATACAAAACGCAGGCAAGCAGCGCTCGCGGACATGCTTGCAGTCATGGCGGTCGGCAGCGCGCTTGTGAGGGGTATTTAGTTTTCCGGACAGGTTATTTTATGTTTTTTCGGTATTCGTTTTCGATGTGTTGTGGTGTTTGGTAGCCGAGGCGTGAGTGGAGTCGTTGCCGATTGTAGAACACTTCGATGTATTCGGCGATTCCGG
>JBBSOC010000045.1:0-19428 GCA_038260095.1 Mycobacteriales bacterium
AACCCGGCGAACCCGCCAGCACCCGCCACCGATCACCGGCCACAATCAACATCCACAGACTAAAACCCAGATCAACAACATGACCCACTTAAGCTACGCGGCATTGGGGTTAGGCGCGGCCTTGACAGTAATCAGAATTTCTAACGCCCTCTTGCCGCGAGAAGGCTTGGTGCGGTTAGCAGGATCGGGGTCAAAAAGGCTGCCTTGGGTCACCTATGCCTCCCACGCGACCATCGAACTAACGAGCGTAGAGCATCACCATGCGTTTCGTCACCCTCGAAGTGGCGAACGCTGGGTCCAAGGAGATGGTGAGGCAACTTCAGACCGCTACCAAGACCAGCTCATCAAACTCATCTCCACCGATGAGCTACGCATCGAGCCCGCCTCCCGTAAACGCGAGGTGCTGTCGTTTATCCAGGCGGGGTTGGCAGGCCCGCGTCCGCGCGCCTCACTGCTTCTCACCTGCCGACACGTGACGGATCTCGACCGGCTTGATGCTTATTTCGGGGCCTTCGGCCAGCACCGGGGTGTTCGGGTTGTGCCACGTTAGGCCCACCAAGCTGTACTTACCTTAACCTTTGACGCTGGCTGATATGGTTCAGGTCGAGCTGTATTGCTGATTGGAGTGAGGTAATAATGCATGGCGGACTCGACGCATTTATACGTGACCTAGATGCATTGCTCCCTGTTGATGAAATTGTAGAGATCGCGAGTGGCCTCACCGCTGTTCCTTCTTTTACGGGGCAAGAGACGCCGCTGGCAAATCACATTAATAATCTTCTGGCAGATCACGAAATTTCATCGTATTGTCAAGAGGTCGAACCTGGGCGTTTTCAAACGATTGGCCAGCTCGGTCCTAGTAGTGGTATTCCGGCGTTGCTGCTCAACGGGCACTTGGACATGGATCCACTAGGCAGAAATTGGCCAGGTGAGCCATTTGTTGCTCGGCGTGACGGCGACAGGCTTTATGGAGCCGGTCTTCACAATATGAAGAGCGGCCTCGCCGCTATCATAGGCGCAGCTATCGCGCTCAAGCGAAGTAATAAACCCTTGCGTCAGCCACTCCTGCTTGAATTTGTCGTGGGTGAACTGCAAGGCGGTAAGGGAACTAAATTTGCATTGCGCAGCGGTCTCACGGCAGAGGCCGCTGTGGTGCCTGAGCCGTATTCGGTTACCAGAGCGATCACACGAACGGCCGGAGTTCATAAATTCGCATTAGTCGTTCGGGGGGTTGCCGCGCATACGAGCCGCCATCACGAAGGAGTCGATGCTATCCAGGTGCTTCGTCATGTAATGGATATCTTCCAAGAAGAGTCGCTGGGTTTATCGAGCCCCGACTTTCCGACACTTCCACGTCTACAGATCGCAAGTTTGATAGCTGGCCGGGGAGAGGAACATGACCTTTCTGGCGTAAGCTATTGCGCGGATAAGGCAACCGCGATTATCGATGTGCGCTATCCGCCGCCGTATGAACCCTCCGATGTCAGCCAGGCGATCGAAAGAGTCGCCCAGGTAGCAAGGAACGAGCACCCCGCGGCCGATATAGCTGTGGATCATCCACCGGATCCGGTCTTTCGGGTTGGTGGTGCCGATATGCCTCCTATGGATGTACCAGCTGACTGCTCGATAGTGCACGATGTGTCGTCGTTGCTGGCGCGCGTATCTGAGTTTTCCGTTGAGGAGGTTGGCCTTGCTTTGCCATACTCATATTGTGGAAACGATACGACTCACCTGAGCCGTGCGGGGATAGAGTGTTGCTTGTTCGGGCCGCGCGGTGATCCGCAAGACACCGAGCAGCATGTCCTCGTCAGCGAGATGATTGCCTGCGCCAGGACATTAGCCTCCTTGTCCTTCCTGCGCTGTACTTGAGCATCGGGTTCTTAGGCGGTGGCGCTCCGCCTGCGTTGCTCTCACTGCCATGAAGCTATCTCGCGGTATTCAGCAGCTCTGTACGCGTTTTGGGTAATCCGCTTACGCCGCGAGGTCCGGGCTTGACGGCGAGTACCTGGTTCACGCCGATTCGGTTCGCTGCAAAGGCAAGCGCGGAGCCAGCCATATACAGACGCCAGATCCGGGCGCGTGCCGCGCTGGTCTCGCCGACGGCGTCGTCCCAGCCGCGTTCGAGGTTGGCGACCCACTCGCGCAGCGTGAGCGCGTAGTGTTCGCGCAGCGATTCGACGTCACGCACCTCGAAGCCGACGCTCTCCAGGGCGTCGATCATCATGCCCAGCGGTTCGAGCTCACCGTCTGGAAAGACATAGCGGTCAATGAACGACGTGCGGGAGAATTCTGTCCGCGGACCGGGTCGTCGCGATATCGCATGGTTGAGCAGACGTCCCTGCGGAGCGAGCAGCGCGTAGAGGTCAGCTGCATAAACCGGCAGCATCGCAGCACCGACGTGTTCAGCCATGCCGATGCTGGAGATCGCGGCGAAGGGTCCGTCGCGAACGTCACGATAGTCTTGCACCCGGATCTCCACCAGTTCGGCGACACCACCGTCGGCCATGCGCTTGGTGGCGTAGCTCGCCTGCTCCTGGGACAGTGTCACCCCGACGACCCGGGCGCCGTAGGAGCGTGCGGCATGCAGGGCGAAGGTTCCCCAGCCGCATCCGACGTCGAGTATCCGCATTCCCTCGCGCAGACCGAGCTTGCGTGCGATGAGGTCACACTTGGCTAGCTGGGCATCGCCGAGGCCGAAGTCGGGGCCAGGCTCGCGCGCCCAGTACGCACAGGAGTAGGTCATCGAATCTCCGAGCACGATCCGATAGAAGGCGTTGCCCACGTCGTAATGGTGTGCGATCGCCGACTTGTCACGGCCCTTGCTGTGCAGCCGGCCGGCGAGTCTGGCTTCCTCGGCCGGTGGTTTGGGGGGCAGCCCGATGATCCCAAGTTTGATCGCGCAGCGCAGGATCGCTGCCTTGGTGGCGTTGTCGACGGTGACGCCCGGACCGTGGTCGCCAAGCGCGACCCGTTCGAGTGCGTCGAGCCCGGCGAAGAGGTCGCCCTCGAAGTCGATGTCGCCGGAGACGTAGGCTCTAGCGAAGCCAAGCTCGTTTGGTGCCCACAGCAGCCTGCGCAGAGCGCGGCGGTGCCTGATGATCAGTTTGAGTGGTGCAGAAGGTGCGCCCAGAGTGCTGCCGTCCCAGCATCGAACACCAATCGGCAGGTCAGCTCCCAGCGCGGCGACGACCAACGGTTCTACGATCTGCGCCACCGTTGCACGCGATGACAATCTCAACACAGCCTCCTACCAATGCCGGTAGGGACTGTTAGCGACGGGCCTCCTATGGCCGGAATCGCGGCCAAGGCCACCCCACCGTCGGTATGTTAACTCTAGTCACCCTGGTGCTTTTGAGGTGTAGAGGGACGCTGACCCCTTAGTGGCTAAAGGGCGGCGCCTGTCGCAGCGGTCAGCCGACGCTTTGTCTTACGAGCTGGTGCACGATAAAATTTTTTGCACAAGTTCTCTTAACTTGGCAAAAACGCGCTGCCACTGACCTGGTCGCTTCATCGATGATGATGGCAGTAGCTTGCAATCGTGCACCATGTCGTAATAGCGAAGGATAACGATGGCCACCCGCACTGAATCAGGCTGGGTCAACTGGCACCAGTTCGGCTGCCGACCGAGCCACATCGCTGAGCCCCGGTCTCTGGCAGAACTGAGGACAGTCCTGAGCGAGGCAGCTGGCCGTGGCTCTCGTGTCCTGGTTGTAGGCACGGGACACTCTTATAACGACCTGTCGCTGACGTCGGAGACGCTCGTTACACTCAGGTACCTTGATCGGGTTGAGCACATCGATGTTGACCGAGGCCTGATCCGAGTGCAGGGCGGTGCCCGGCTACGTGAGTTATGCACCGTGCTTGCTGGGCACCACCTCGCTTTCGCCGTCCTGGGCGATACTGCTGGCCAGACAATCGCCGGTGCCATCAGCACCGGCACGCACGGCACGGGTTTGACCAAACACTCACTATCAGGCCAGGTGACCGCCCTGCAATTGATGCTCGCCGACGGTTCGTTGCGGGAGGTGTCTGAGAAATCAGACCCGGACCTCTTCCAGGCCGCGCGCTGCTCGCTCGGTACGCTGGGCGTCGTGACAGCTGTGACGATCCGGGTTGTGCCCGCGTTCACCTTGTGCCAGGTGGATCGCAAGGTCAGCACCGAGGAGGGCCTGGCACTGGTCGGTGACCCACCGGAAATCGATCATTTCAAGGTATGGTTCCTTCCCTATACCGACACGGCGGTGACCTCGAGCGCCCGCTCCTTCCCGGTTTCGTCACCGGCGCGCCCGAGAACCGCTCAGCTGCTGCGGGAGAGCTTCCTGATCAACGGCTTGATGAGTGCGGCAGGTGCCGTTGCCCGTAAGTGGCCGCAAGGAGTGCCAGCCATGAACCGCGGGATGGCGCACCTGCCGATGAACACCACCGTGATCGATCGTTCCGATCGGATCTTTGTTCTTCCGATTTCGATCATGCACGACACGTTTGAGTACGCGGTCCCGCTAAAGCACGGCCGGGCCGCTGTTCAGGCGATGCTTGACGCGATTGATAGCACACGACCACCACTGGCTCTCCCTTGCGAGGTTCGCTTCCAACCTGCCGAGCAAGGCTGGCTCGATCCGCACTACGACCAGCCCTCGGTGTGCGTGGGCGCCGCTTGGCATCGCGGTGTCGACGTCTCGGCTTTCGTGCGGCGCGTCGAGGCAGCTTGTCGCGACCTTGGTGGACGGCCGCACTGGGCCAAGCAACACAGTCTCGCGGCTCCCGATCTCGCACCTTTGTATCCGATGTGGGACCGTTTCCAGACGCTGCGTGCGAGCCTGGATCCAACTGGTCTATTCGGCAGCACAGCGATCGATCGGTACCTTGGCGCGAATACTTCAACTCGGGAAATTCCGAATTCGTAGTGCCACGGCTCCCTGTGATCCGGATGAAATGCCATTTTTACCCAGACATCCGGAATAATGCATTTACCGTAGCTTCAGAGGGGTGCGCTATGGCATGGGGAGAATTTAGCCAAGACGCATTCGACAAAGAGGAAAACTTGTCAGCTCCATTTGGGCCAGATGCTGTGTTGTGGCAGATTTTTGGCAACTGGCAGATGCTGGCGGGGCTAGGATCGGTATTGTTGTTGCAGGTAGCCCACCCTGTGGTCGGTGCGGGCGTGGGCGAATACTCCGTATATCAATCAGACCCCTGGGGGCGACTTACCCGCACCTTAACGGCGTTCTTGAAGGTGGTCTACGCCGGCGGCGAATCGACCCGAGCGGGAAAGCAGATACGCACTTTCCACAAGAACATCAAGGGCATGGATCATAAGGGGCGGCCTTACCACGCCTGGAACGCAGAGGCGTACACCTGGGTTCACATGTCCGGCTTCGCCACACTCATGATTATGTGCGACCGTTTCGGCCCCCGATTGAATCGGGCCGAGATCGATCAATTCTATGCGGAGTTTCGCCAAATGGGAAAGTTTTACGGCGTTCGCGAGGATGACATGCCTGCGGATGTGCCGAGCTACTGGGCTTACTTCGATGCCACAGTCGGCACCAAGTTGGAGAATCACCCTACCGTGCATGATGTGCTCAGCGCCGCTACGGCGGTACCTCCTCCACCGGGTTGGCGGTTACCCGTTTTTTGCTGGACACGCCTCCTCGGCCCCGTTGCGATTCGGCTGAACCGTTTAGTGACGGTAGGTACCCTGCCGCCGGATGCCCGTAAACTGTTCAACCTGAAGTGGGGGCGTCGTCAGGAATGGGTGCTGAACCTCTTGGCTTTCGGTATTCGCTGCGGTATGGCCATGCTGCCGGGGCGGCTGCGTTACATGCCCATCGCCTTCGGTGCCGTTTGTCGTCATCGGACTCCACGACGTCGTTTCCTCAGAGGGATTGGTCGGCCTCTGTCAAAGCACGACCGCGAGCTTACTGGCGCCCGATTCCGCCTGTCTCACTAGTAACTCAACCCCGTTGGAAGGTTGTCTCTAACGTACGTGCGTCTCTGCTATGATGTACGTACGTTAGGGGGTAAAAATGGCTGTCACAGCGTCTCAGCTACGCCAAGATGTGTACCGGCTCCTCGATGAAGTGATCTCTAGCGGGATTCCGCTGGAGATCGAGCGAAATAATCGGCGGCTACGCATCGTTTCCCTTGAGGCCCCCTCCAAGCTCGCCCGACTCACGCCTCATACAGACGCAATCCCAGGGGACCCTGAAAGCCTGGTTAGTTCTGACTGGTCATCGGAGTGGCGGCCGTGATCTTGCTGGACACACATGTCGTGGTGTGGCTCTATGCCGACCCCCAAGGCTACATTCCGCCCACTGTTGCTCAGCGATTGGACACCGAGGAACTCGGTCTTTCTCCTTTCGTTCAGTTGGAACTGGCTTACCTGTATGAGGTTGGGCGGATCACAGTCACGGCTCAGGTAATCCTCGACGAGCTGTGTCCAAAGCTGGAAATAATACTCACCGACCCATCCTCTGCGCTGGTATGCGAGTCGGCAACTCGGCTTTCCTGGACCCGTGACCCCTTCGACCGTCTCATCGCGGCACAAGCGATAACCACGGCTACGCCCTTGGTTACGAAAGACCGCACGATCCGTCAGCATCTGGACCTAGCGTGGTGGCAAGACTGAAGATTGATTTGTCCGGGATCCTATGCACTCTTATCCCTATCGGCGGCGCTGAGCACAGTCCGGGCTAACCCTTACTGGCCGAGGGCAGCAGCGTGGCCATGCCGACCCCCAGGCAGCCCACTGCGACCAGTCCGAACAACAACACCCAGACCAAACCCGGCACTCCAGTGATGCGGGCAAGTTGGTCTGCGTCGGAATCGAGCGCCTCATGCCAGTAGCGTTTTTTCTGTAGCTCGATCACCGGCCGCACTCCACCTACCAGCAGGAACCATGTGGCGAAATAGGCGAAGGCGCCGCGAGTAGCGTCGGAGCCGAAGCAAATCAACCCCGCGAAGATCAACCCGGTGACTAGTATCGAGGCGGCACCATAGATGTTGCGGATGAATACCAGCATCCCGAACAGCAGCGCTATGCATGCCCATAGCAGAACCGTGATTGCGCCCACCGATAGCAGCCACACGCAGCCCAGCCCGAGCAGTGATGGTGCCACGTACCCAGCTAGGCCAGTGAAGACCATGCCGAGCCCGGTCGACTTGCCCGAGGAGACTGTGAGTCCGGAAGTGTCTGAATGCAAGCGAATTCCGCTGAGTTTGCGTCCGGACACTAACGCCATGATCGCGTGGCCACCTTCATGCGCGATCGTGATCACGTTGCGAGCCACAATCCACAGCAGTTTGGACCCCACTACTACTAGCGCGACCACCGCCGAAGTCCAAATGACCCAGTTGGGCGGAGTGTCCTGTACTGCGAGCATGAGTACGTATCCTAGAGCTTGCTCTCGCGCCGCCACGGAGCTGTATCACTGCATAAGGATTTACGCACATGGACAGCATATATAGCTGTATTTAGTTACCGTGAGCCGAAAAAACAGCATAAGTTGTGTTTATCACGTGGATTTTTGCCCGAAACCCTGGAACTAGAGTTCAGTTACCGGCATGCTGATTGTTACCCCCGGGCTGTTGTGGCCGGTGATGTGACAAGGAGTTGGCGTGAGGTTTGCTTTAGTGATTGTGGAAACAGAGAGCTCGCGGCGCAGCATTGAGCTCGACCAGGACCGTCACCGCAAACACATCGAGACCTGGATGGCCCAGCACGCTCAATCCGGCACGCTCATCGGCGGCGAAGCATTCGAAACTGAAACAGTTGCCCCGGTAACGGTGCGACGCGGTCATTCGGGTGAGGTCAGTGTAAGCGAGGCAGCTTTTTCTGGCGAATCGGAAACGCTGGGCGGTTACATCTTGGTGGACGTAGCGAACCGAAGTGAGGCCGTCGAGCTGGCGAAATCCTGGCCTACCAGTGAGACGATTGAGGTCCGACCGCTCTGGGAAGCCAAGCCCCAGTAAAGGGGCCGCATCACACTTCATGGAGCGTAAGCTGCGCGTCTAGCTTCCTGATGTCGTCCGGATCAGATGTCACCACAAGATCTCCACCTTGCTCGCGTGCGCATAACACCACAGATGCGTCGATGAGATCGCTGGTGCTTGTTTGCCCACACAGCACGCCGGCCGCCCGTGCCCTCAATTCATTGAGTTCTATGACCTTTACCTGCTCACAGCGGAGCAACTGTGCTAGACGTGCTTGGCGAGGCCCACCTCGCCAAGCTTGACCCACCACGCCGGCGGGAATTGCTATAGAAACTCTTTGAGTTGTGATCTGATCTAGCAGGGCTTGCATGCGACCAGACCGCCGCTCAATTGCTATCAAAGCGCCAGTATCAAACGTGACATAAGCCTGCTGCTGTTTCACTGGTCAGTTCCGAGCACCCGACTAGCCCAGGCATAGTCATCGTCAGTGGGTGGTCCGTCTTCGGCTCGCATTACTGCGACGAGCTGGATTAAGCCATCCTCCTGCGCTTGTCGGGCAAGCGCTTGAGCAACGTAGGCCGAGACGGATACTGCTCGACCTTCCGCTACGGCTTTCTTTGCCGCCCGCACGTGTTGCGGTGGGAGGGTCACCGCGATTTTTGTTTTAGTCATACTAAAATCATACCAGTGCTACGCGCTTACAAGCCCACCCATTCGGCGGTGCCATCGGTGAAGCGCTGATTTTTCCAGATTGGCACCTGCTGTTTCACCGCGTCCACTAGCGCCTCGCAGGCTGCAAATGCCGACGCCCGGTGCGCGGCTGAGACTGTACACAGCAGCGCCACGTCGCCAACTACCAGCTCGCCAACCCGATGCGCCACAGCGATCGCCAACACGTCATGGGCGGCGGCCAGCTGCTCCGCAACGACGTCCAGCGCTCGTGCCGCGCCAGGATGTGCCTCGTACCGCAAGCTGGCGACCGCTCGTCCATCATCATGATCCCGGACTATCCCGGTGAAACTGACTACAGCACCCGCAGCGGCGCGTGCAACAAAACTGCGCTGCCAAACGGGGTCTAGAGCCTCGAGCGTGAGCTGAGCGAAGATCGCAACGTCAGCCATGGTGGCTCGTTCCGGCGAGCTGCGCCAGCACATGTTCGAGCACCCCGTCGAGCACCGAGAGCCCGTCGCTGACTCCGCCAACCGAGCCCGGGAAGTTCACCACGAAGCAGCTACCGACCACCCCAGCACTACCTCTGGTCAGGATCGCCGAGGCGACACCCGCGGCTGTCCCGCGCCGCCGAATCTCGGAAATGATGCCGGGCACGAGCCGTTCCAGTAGCGGCGCAGTTGCCTCGGGGGTTTGGTCGTCAGGGCTCAGTCCGGTGCCGCCGCTGGTGATAACTATGTCTACCTGCGCTGATATGGCCTTGCGTAGCGCCGCAGACACGATAGCTGCTCCGTCGAGCACCACGACTGGCGCCGGAGTCGCGATACCACGTGCCTTTAACCACTCCACAATCAACGGTCCGGTGGTGTCTGCATACTCACCAGACGCGGCGCGGGTGGAGGAGATGATTACCCGACCGGTTCGGGGCTGTGTATTACTCACGTTCGCACCCATTCGCCGTGCTTCCCCCCAAGCTTGTGCACTACCGAGACTTGCTCAATCACGGCGGCGGGATCGAGCGCTTTGATCATGTCGTACAACGTCAAACTCGCCACGCAAGCAGCAGTCAGCGCTTCCATTTCCACACCGGTGGACCCAGTAGTGCGAACCGTTGCGGTGACCATTACTGAATCGATGCCCGGGCTGAGCTCCACGGCTACCGAGCTCAGCGGCAACGGATGACACAGCGGAATCAGCTCGGCGGTGCGTTTGGCGCCCATGATTCCAGCCACGCGCGCCACCCCGAGTGCGTCGCCTTTCTTCAGCTGCGCTGCGGTAAGTTCCGCGATCACCTTCGCCGTGGTGGCAACCGTAGCCTGAGCAGTGGCTTCCCGCTTGGTCGGCGTTTTTGCCGACACATCGACCATGTGCGCTGCACCTTGACGATTCAGATGCGGCAGCGGATCTTTAGTGGTTGAGCCAGCCGGCGGGGTCGGATCAACTTTCTCTCGTGGTGGTGCTAGATGATCCAGCTGCCACACTTGCACGCTGGCTCCTGCAGGTAGCTCAGATGTCTCCATCGGCAGATGTACCCATGCGTTGGAGTGCGCCAACGCGCCTACCAGATGCGATCCGGGGCCGGAATCCAGCTCAACGACCGGTCCGTCATCGCCTGCTCGAAGCGTCGCGCGCCGGATCTGGTGTTTATCGGGCGGTGACGTCACCGCGGCTGTGAGCTTTGCCGGGATCGCGGTGCGCTCGGGGTCTGGATGACCGGCAGTTCTGCGCAGCACTGGCCGCAAAAAAACCTCGTAAGAGATGAACGCACTCACCGGGTTACCCGGAAAAGCCAACAGCGGCACACCGAACGCTCTACCCAGCCCTTGCGGCCCACCGGGTTGCATCGCCACACTCATGAACTGCACACCGTGGTCGGCAAGTGAGTCTTTGACTACCTCGAACGCTCCGGCGCTCACCCCACCCGACGTGATGACCAGGTCGATGGGTTCGGGCGCGGCATCCAGCTGTGCCCGTAGGAGCGCGCTGAAGTGTTTCGCGGAATCAGAGATCAAGCGAGCGGTAGTGACCACCGCTCCGTCCGTCCGAGCCGACGCGGCCAGCATGGTGGTATTGGCGTCATAGATCTGCCCCGGCTGCAGTGATTCGCCGGGTTCTCGCAGTTCTGAACCGGTTGACAGCAGCAGTATCCGTGGCTGATACCTCACCGGCACGCCAGCTATTCCAGCGGCCGCAAGGAGTCCCAAGTGGCGAGCGTGTAGCACCGTGTTTGCGCCAACCAGCAGTTGGCCGGGCACGACATCGCTGCCACTGCGTCGGATGAACTGACCAGCTTCCACGGGGGAGCCGAATGCGACATGCGCGGGAAGGTCGGTGACGAATCGGCTCGGTTGAGCGTGCTCGATCGGGACTACCGCATCGGCGCCGGGAGGGATGGGCGCGCCGGTCATGATGGGCATCGCGGTACCAGGCGGCAGGGACGGGGTATCGGTACGTCCGGCCGGCACAGTGGACCCCACTGCAAGCCGCACCGGTGAGGTCGACGTCGCGGTGGCCAACTCGGCGGTGCACACCGCGTATCCGTCCATCTGTGAATTGTCGAACGGTGGTAGCGCTATGGATGAGCGGATATCGGTGGCGAGCCGACGGCCCAGCGCGGCGGCGATCGGAACCTGCTCTGTCTTGCCGACAAGCTCAGCGAGCAGCATTACCACCGCTTCGGAATGTTCCGCCACTGATCTTCTTGCCGCAGGTTCGGAGTAGGCCACCACTTCAGTATGCCCGGTGTCTGTGGGTGAGATTCATGTGCTCATTCAGCTCGGCCGTATACTTCGCCATCATTACACCCCTCTGGAGACGGTGAACCGTTGTGACGCCTGAGAATGCCTCGACTGGCTCCTCCGATCCCGCGCCAATTGGCGTGATCGCAGGGTCCGGGCTGTATGAACTGTTCGGGGCGGACTCGCCGTCCCGGCGCATCGATACTCCCTACGGGCCGACCTCGGCACCCATCACGCTGGGTCGCATCGGCGATCGAGGAGTCGTTTTTCTCCCTCGGCACGGCACTGGGCACTCGGTACCTCCGCATCGCATCAACTACCGGGCCAATATTTGGGCACTGAAAAGCTTGGGCGTACGCGCGATAGTGACGTTTTCCGCCGTAGGTGGGCTGCAACCGGAGTGCACGCCGGGACGCTTCGTGCTCACCGATCAGATCATCGATCGCACCCATGGTCGCCCAGATACGTTCTTTGACGACGAAGTGTTATCGGCGACGGGGGTGCAGCATCTGTCGGCGGCGTACCCGTTCTGTCCGCAGTTGCGCAAGGCGGCCACGGCCGCGCTGACGCAGGACGGGGTGGATTTTCGGCCTAGCGGCACCGTTGTAGTGATCCAAGGCCCGCGGTTTTCCACGGCAGCGGAATCGAAATGGTTCCGCGCCGCCGGCGCCGACACCGTGAACATGACTCAATATCCCGAAACTGTGCTCGCGGCCGAGCTGGGAATCGGTGTGGTGAACCTTTCCTACGTCACCGACTCCGACGCTGGAGTGGCCCACAGCGCTGCAGATAGCGCAGTGGGTGAAGTGCAGAGCGGGTCAGGCGACGTGGTGCATCACCAGCTGGTACTACAACGCATGGCTGATGCGCAACCGAGGATCAAAGCCGCAATCGCGACGCTGGTCAAAGCGATCGATCCCGATTACCAGCCGTCCGTCAGCATCGGGGCAGATGCCGTTGCGGCAGTGCTCAACCAGCCGGTGCTCGCCTCATGAGGCTGCTTGTCACCGGAGGCGCGGGCTTCATCGGGTCGCGCGTCGTATCCGCCGCGTGTCGTGCCGGGTACGACGTCACTGTGCTTGATGCCTTTCTGCCTTCGGTGCATCCGGCCGGGGCGCCGAAGATGCCAGACGGGGTGCGGCTCATTCACGGAGATGTTTGCGATGTGGACGCGGTGCGTAGCGCGCTCGACGATGTGGACGCGATATCGCACCAAGCGGCGAAGGTGGGGCTCGGCGTCGATTTTGCCGATGCACCCGATTACGTGCGGCACAACGATCTAGGCACTGCCACACTGCTCGCCGCGGCAGCGCAGCGCGGTGTTGCTCGCATAGTGCTGGCATCCTCGATGGTGGTGTATGGCGAAGGTGCCTACACCAGCCCGGTGCTAGGACCGGTGCGTCCTCCTGTGCGCACTTTGATGGATTTGGACGCCGGCCGTTTCGAGCCTCGCTGCCCGCAATCTGGTGCCCCACTAGAGCCGGGGCTTGTTTTCGAAGATGAGCCGTTGGACCCGCGCAACGTTTACGCCGCCACCAAAACCACTCAGGAATATCTGTGTGCCGCGTGGGCTCGTACCACTGGTGGGCGGGTAGCCGCGCTGCGCTACCACAATGTGTACGGCCCGCGCATGCCTAAAGACACCCCGTACGCGGGCGTGGCGTCGATATTTCGTTCCGCACTGGCCCGTGGTGCGGCGCCAGAGGTATTCGAGGACGGTGGCCAACGGCGCGACTTCATCCACGTTGACGATGTAGCTGAAGCAAACCTGGCCGCGCTAGGTTGGACAGCCCCGAAAGTCGGCGGGGTCGGTGAGCTACGAGCCTTCAACGTCGGCAGCGGGCACGTGCACACCATTGGCGAGCTTGCGGCGGCTTTGAGTACAGCCTCGGCTGGCCTAGCGCCAGTGGTTACTGGTCGCTACCGGCTCGGCGATGTCCGCCACATCACCGCCTCCTCTCAGCGGCTGCGTGACGAGTTGGGGTGGCGCCCCGAGGTAGATTTCGATCAGGGTGTTGCTGAGTTCGCGTGCGAACCCTTGCGAGGAGATTAAGGGCGTCTGCCACTACCGCCAGCGCACAGCGTTGCTCGGCGCTGAAGGCGCGCTTTCTTTCCCATCGATCACCGAGGCGACCTTGAATCGTCCGCTCTTGGGGTTGGCCGTTTTTTCATTGATGGTGTAATTGGTGTTCTTCGTGCTGAATAGCCGCACACACACGAGTGCGTTCTCATCGCATTGGAAAACGACGTAATTATCCAACGTGGATCCAGCCTGCACAGTCACCGCGTTCCAGGTTATCTGGACGTTCTGCCCACCCGTAAGCGCTGCTCGTACTCCCGTTGGAGCCGAATTGTTTGTGGCGGGAGGGGGTGGGGGTGGGGGTGGGGGTATCGGCTTGATTGGCTTAGGCGTAATGGCCCCACCGAGTGTCGCCGCTGAGGAACCAGCAGAGTTGATGGCGTAGCCCTGTAAGGTGCAGGCCACATCATTGCGAGCCGGAAAAGAAGCGTTTCGTTTGCCGCTGCCAGGAGGGTGCACGTCGTGAATAACGCGACTACCGTTGCAGTATATGTCGATGGCTTCGATTTTGGCCCCACCGGTGTCATTGGGCGGGTAGTAGTCGAGGGTGATCTGGGCGTCGCCACCGCGTGCGTTTCTTAGCACAGGAGGCCCTGGTACTCGCGGTTTATCGTCTCGAGGAGCCGGCGGCTTGGCGGGATCAGATGCTCTCGACGGTGGTGGCGTGGTTTTTTCCGGATTATCGGTAGATGCATTTGATGACGCTGGCGCGTTGGACGGGCGATCGGCCTGCCCTTCGGGTGGGGCCGTGGCGGGTGTAGGCGCCTTTTGCTTGGGGCCGTTGGATGCAACGCTGTCTTTTTCTGGACCAGCACCGCCGTCGGTGTATTTGGTGATCTTGGTGATCTGGTGCGTCTTGCTGACCACGTATCCAGCCGACCCTCGCGGCTCGTTGATGATGAGTGCCCCTTCGCGTTGCTCCAGGCTGACAGCGCCGCCGCTGTCAGCAGTGGCAATGCGGTTTTTGACCTTTCCGGAAACGTCCAACTCAAGCACTTGGGTTGCTGAGCTGTCGGTCACGTATACCTGGCCAGCGAACACCGCTGCCTCGCCAAGTGGGCCCGTGCCGTCAACGGTGAATCCGTGCACGCTATCTCCATCGAGCAGTACGATCTCGCGAGAGTTAGGTACGGTAATGGCAATGGTTGAGCTGGTTGTGCGGGCAGTAATAATGCTGGAATCCAGGCTGGGCACCGCTATGCGGCGTGCTTGGTTGTCCTTGATGATGATCACAGCATTGTCTGTCTCGTCGATCACCGCGGCGCCTTGGTTGAGCACCGTGAGCTTGAGCTGATGGTTTGGCTTGGTCGCTGAAACCTTTTGGTCCATGCGTAGCTGCATCGAGTTCTCGTCCGGGATCACCGAGATGGCAGCACCTTCCGTAGTGGAAGCGAGCCAATAGCGGCCGTTGTTGTCGAAGCCGCCAGGTACGAATCCCGGAGTGAAGTGTAGTGGCGGGCCTTTTGAGGTGAGATTGTCAGGATTGAGCCGTTGAACCGTCCCTTGGGCGGAATCGACCAATACCACACGGTTTTTCCACATTGCCACCGAGCTGCCTGCGCCTGGTGGTATCGAAAGACTAGCGCTCGAGCTTAAGGTTGCTAAATTGACCGACGTCACTATACCCGTTGTGCGATCGTGCAGTAGAAGGTTGTTGTCAGTTTGAGCGATTGCCAAATCGTGATTACTTGCGTCCTTGAGCGTATAACGCATGTCCACTTTGCCGGATTGGACGTTGGCACGCTGGGTGGAGCCGCTGGCCGATGACGAAAGCCAGACGTTTCCATCGAAAATATCTAGCGATCCACCAATTGCGCGGACGCCGAATAGGGTCAGCACCATGGCGCTAACTACTGTGCAAATCAGTCCGATTGTCACAAAACCGGCTGAGGTTCGGCGCAACCGCCTGAAATGACGTCGGAGCCGTTCCGTCCCGGGGGTATGTGGAGTTGGTTGGTCCACGGCACTCCTCCAGCCTTCGCGTTCACTACGGAAGCGAGCCGAAGTTGCTTACTGGCGATCTGCGTAGTAACTGCCTCAGCATATCCATTTAGTTACGCGCAGGAGGCGTTATCCTAAAAGTGCTCTAGAGTGCGGTCCTCATCTGAAGCAGCGAGTTCGGCTGCTTGAACCTGCCGGGGGATGGCCTCAACTTGTTTGGGCGCGGGTAGCTGCTCGGTGACGCCTTGAAGTTCCCCAAATTTTCGAGCGGTGACCATTACCCGACCTTCCAGGGAAGCTATTGCTCCGTTATAACGCTGGACCACGGAGTTCATGGCTGAGCCCAGCTTGTCCCAGTGGTCACCGAGCGTAGACAGCCTGGAGTACAGCTCGCGGCCAAGCTGGTGCACCTGCGCGGCGTTGCGCGCCAAAGCCTCTTGCCGCCAAGAGTAGGCGATAGTGCGCAGTAGTGCGATCAACGTGGACGGAGTGGCCAACACGATGTTGCGCTCGAACGCGTACTCCAACAGCATGGCGTCGCGTTGGATAGCGGCGTCAAGGAAGGTGTCCGCCGGCACGAACAGCACTACGAACTCCGGCGTGGACTCAAAAGCTTGCCAGTAGGCCTTAGCTGATAACGCATCAATGTGATGGCGCATGTGCTTGGCGTGTGCGCTAAGCCGTTCGTTTCGCGTGTGATCTTCACGCGCTTCCATCGCCTCCAAGTATGCCGAGAATGGCACCTTGGCGTCGACCACGACGTTCTTGCCGTCGGCGAGCTTAACGACCATGTCTGGTCGTTGTATGCCATCTGCTGTGGTAACGCTTTCCTGTTCCACAAAATCGCAGCGTTCCACCATGCCCGCGGCCTCTACGATGCGGCGCAGCTGGTGCTCGCCCCACCGCCCCCGCACCTGCGGTGCCCGTAACGCGGTTACCAGCTGGGCGGTCTCGGAGCGCAGCTGCACATTGGTGCGATGCATCAGCTCGACTTGCTCGCGCAGGCCAGCGTAGGCGTCTACCCGCTCACGTTCGACGCCTGCGACTTGATGCTCCACCTTGCTCAGATTTTCCTTAAGCGGCGCGACGAGCTGCGCGAACGCAGAGTTGTTCCTCTCGATCGCCTCAGCCGACAATGAGCGCAGTGCTTGTTCCAGCCGGTGCTCGCTTGCCTGATGTGTCTCCAGCGCAGCCTGCGATCGGATGATCTGGCCGTTAGTGCGGGAGTACGCGGCAAGCCAGCCAATCAGTGCACCAGCGACCAGGCAGAGGATGACAGTAATGACGAGCCCTATTCCCATACCACCAGTGTGCACTCTCGGTATGACAACAACGCCGCACGCCGCGCCGGGCGATGCCGAGGTAGCGGAAATGCGCGTAGGCATGAATCAACGTGTATCTTACGGATGGAATGGGCGTCCATTGACCAAGCTGAAGCCAAATCGCTCGTACTCACCGTGAAACCACACGACATCGCCGTCACATCTGTCGAACTGAGCAGCCAGTTGATCATGGACCTGCTGCCAACACAGAATGCCGCTAGGGTTGATCCGCGCTAGGCCCACTTCGTGGACAACGAGCAGGTCGCCGCCGGGGAGCTCGTGGAACTCAACTCGGTGCAGACCTCCAGGGTCGTAGTGCTCTTGAAGATCCAAACGATCTAACTGGGCCACCTGAGAGAGTTTCCCGATCGCGGGCCACACACCCCACGGGACTCTGCTTTTCAGTCCCAGGAAGCACGCCCAGTTATTGCTACACCAAAGCTCGACGAAGTTGCTGAGTTTAAGATCGATCACTGCCACGCTGTATGGGAAGCCTCCCACACCAAAGAGCGTCACGTGGCCATCGGGATCGAACCGGAGCCTGCCACCGGCACATGAAACCGTTGCCGACTCTCGAATGTCAATCTCTGTCATGCTGATTCCGAGACACTCGCACCGGCCGTTCACAACGACGAAAAATCGGCTCCACTTTCACAGGTCGGTGAGAGATGGACATGGTCTAGTGGACGCTTCAACAATGTCAGCCTATAGGACCGCGAACCGGTCATGTGGAGCTGCACTGGAACCCCTGCTCCTGAGAGGTTATGAACCTAGCCTCCTCAGACTCCGGGGTGCTTCATAAGTAAGATAGAACAGCTGTGGTGAAAGAAGGAAGGTAAACTCGATGGGACGTGTCGTAGTTGTAGGTTCGATCAACATGGACGTTGTGGCGCAGGCCGATCGATTGCCACGACCGGGCGAGGCCGTATTCGGTAAGACCGTGTCACTGACCCCTGGCGGCAAAGGTGCGAACCAGGCCGTCGCCGCGAGGAGAATCGGCGTCGAGACTACCATGGTGGGGGCTCTAGGATCAGATAGCTTTGCAGATGTCCTCTTCTCGTTCCTTGAGAACGAAGGTTTGGATCTGTCTTTGGTGGAGCGAGTCGGCGGCCCAACGGGCACAGCCCTTATCAGTCTGGATGCGGCCGGCGAGAACTCGATCGTAATCGTGCCCGGTGCGAATACACTGGTGGAACCCAACGTGGTTACGAAGATTGGGTTAAGAAGTGATGATGTGGTGCTTCTACAAAATGAGGTGCCGGAAGCTGTCAATGCTGCAGCTGTGGAGCAGGCCCAACGGGCCGGTGCGACGACTCTACTGTGCCTTGCGCCGTTTAGACTAACCAACGAAGACCTGTTGACACAAGTTGATTATTTAATCGTTAACGAGACAGAATTTGCGGATTCAATCGGCGATGATTCCGGATCAATGTCGCCCCATAGGGTAACGGGGCTACTCGCGGCGGGCGAAGGCTTCGCGCGAAATGTTGTTGTTACATTGGGGGCCGAGGGACTAAGCGCGAGGCTTGGTTCATCGGTAACAACGATCCGCGGACACCGAGTTTCGGTGGTGGACACGACGGGTGCGGGCGATAGTTTTTGTGGCACACTCGGGGCCGCATTAGCCCGTGGCTCGGATCCAGAATCGGCGCTCGAATACGCCAACGCAGCAGCTGCTTTGTCGGTCCAAAAGCTAGGCTCCGGTCCTTCAATGCCTGCGGGTACAGAAGTAGACGAATTCCTTAGGTCCAATGCCATGACAGTCTAACCAACTAGGACTTTGGGGTCCGGCGTGCAAACCATAATTCTGCTGGCCGACTTCGACCACTGGTTTCGCCAACTGCCGCTCCGACTTCCGGGGGTAAGTAGGCAACCATTTGAGAAGCTACGCGGTGACGTCATCGACTGCCTGTCCACGATCGCTGTCGTCAAACCACAAAGTCTCTCAATGCTGCGCAATTTGGCGGGCTCTAGATTGGAGCCAGAAGAATATATTATGACACTAGATGGGAGCATCTACTTCCATAGGCCAGACTACAGTTTTGCCATGACCCGTGCTGTAACGCGGTGCAGCGACGCAGTACGTGGCCGAATGATTCGTGTCGCCAGGGAAGGATTCGGACAGTTCTGGACACAAGTGGCTATATTGCGTCGCGAATATGAGGCCAGTGGAAAGAAATCCATAGTGCTCTGCGACGACGGAATCGATACCGGGTATTCCCTCGCGAAAGTCGTGCGTCAACTCAGCGAACAGTTTCTCGACGTCTCACGTATAGTCGTGCTGCTCAACCCTCATAATATTTCCTCGATCCAAGGTGTTCCGGTCGAAGCGCTTCTACCCTACAAAGACGTCCTCTGGACCCATGAGAGGGATTTGTTCTGGGGCTCTCCAACGGGAGGAGTATCGCTTATCACAAAAGACAACGTCAATCGTCTTGGCGGCGTACCATACTCATTGACAACGGCGTTGCTTAGCAAACGTCTAGGAATCATCGGAATTGAGGCCGACGTCGCCACTGTTCGTAAGAGTCTTCTAGAAATAAATCACGAGTTCTGGTCAGTGCTGTCACGAGCAGCCGGCCGACCTCTACGTCTTCGTGATTCGAGACGGCTACTATGGGCTTCGGAAGCTATTGACGGGTTTTCGGATCGTTCTCTAATCGTAGATGTAATAGAAGCCCTAATTGACAACGAACCGGACTGGTAGGTGAGATGGTAGACCGGGTTCAGACAAGTCAATAGGATC
>JBBSOC010000046.1:0-18782 GCA_038260095.1 Mycobacteriales bacterium
ATCACCGGAGTCTGCACCCGAATCGCTCAACGCATCCTTGCCCTCACCGCCGCGATCTGGCACAACGACACCCTCGGCCTCGCCACACGACGCTCACTCACCGCCTACGACCACTAACCCCTTGGAATCAACCATCTAGGCCGCCTGCTTGGTTCGCGCCGATGCTCACCGCGTTCATGACCCCGACATTACGGCCGCCGCTTAACAGCACGCAGTTCCCGGCGGCGATGAGAGCTCCCAGCTGCCGCGCCCATGTAATAGCTTGCGGGGAAGCGTTTTCGCCGGCACCCATTACCCCAATAACTGTCCGTCGCATGACGATCAGGCTATCGGCATGGGCCGACGGAACCAACTGCTCCGCGTTGGGGCAACAACTGTTTAGTGAAAGAAAAATTACTTTTGACATTTCGACATTTTGACAATTAGGCGAATAGACTTAATGCCATGACAACGATTGTGAAGATGAGCGGCGGTCGGTTGACGCTGCCTGCTGAGCTCCGCCAAGTGCTTGGAGTTGCGGCAGATCAAACGTTTGAAGTTGAGACATCGGCAGAGCAAGACGCGTTTGTACTGCGCCCCGCGACTGTATTGCGACGCGAAGATGCTTGGGCATACACCTGCGAGCATCGAGCGCTACTGGCGAAGGCTCACGCCGATTCAGCTGAAGGTCGAGTCCGACATTTGACCGAAGCGGAGCTTACCGCTCTTGGTGACGCCGCGTGAGCAGCGGTTATCAAAGCTTGGATTTTACGGCTACGTTCTTGGAGACCTTTGCATCACGCGACTTCAGCGCGGCGGATAGGAAAGCAGTCATCAAAGCTTTGCGGCTGCTCGATGACAACGAGCAGCATCGGTCGCTGCGTGTGCATAAACTGGAAGGAGATCGCGCTGGCTCATGGTCAGCTTCAGCTACTCATAGCCTTCGTATCACCTTCGAGCGGTGTGAAGGCAAACGTAAGCGCCTACTTACCTGTTCAAAGCACTACGATCGGTGATCTCTGCCATCTGTACTGGCCGGAACTACCTACCTGAGCCAGCGGCACTATCGCCGGAGGAGCCGGAGCAAAATTGGCGGGCGGCCCCCGAACCCTTCCACCTCAAACGCCGCGATCGCAACCCGAGGAAGATCACGCACCGTGCCGAATACCAAATACCGTGGTATCCAGGACGGGCTGAATTTGGCGTTGAAACGGTACAACGTTTCAATCTGCCACCAGCGAGAGGCCAGCCGGAGCAGCCGTCCCCATAATCGCGATACTGGTCCAGCCCCAATACGCTCACCGCGTTCTAGGCTGGCCCGAAAAAATGCGAAATTCAGTGAAACCTTTTGCACTCCCAGTCCTGAACAGGCAGCTAGCAGATCAGAAATCATCAGCTCATTCAAACCGTTGTCTGGCACATGTGGGTCTCGCCGCATCAGGTCTAGGGACAATCCGTCCTCACCCCACGGCACGAACTGCAGCAGCCCTCGCACCTGGCCATCCAGCTCGGCAGTCACCACAACGCATTGCGCATCAGAGCTCGGGTCTCCAAATCGAGACAGTGCCATTGAGTAGCCACGCTCAGCTGATTTGCCCAGCCAGCTTTCAGCCAACGTAGCCAGCTCAGTGGCTTTTTCCTTGGTCACGTCAGCCAAACGCTGCACGTGCACCTGATAGCCACTCCGGCGCATTCGAGACACGGCCTGCCGCACACCCCGCATAGCTCGGCCCTCCAGGGAGAACGCCGAGACATCCACTACCGCTTCGTCGCCCAGCTCTAGCGCGTCTAGACCATACCTCGCCCATACCCGAGCACCCTGCTCTGAGCAGCCCAATGCCGCCGGTACCCCGCCGTAGCGCCGGCATTGCTCGAGAAAAGCACTGCAAGCACCAGGCCATGCCTCCACATCACCCAGTGGATCTCCAGAAGCCAGCGCCACACCGGCTAGCATTCGATACACCACTGCCGCTTTACCGGTTGGGGAGAAGACCACAGACTTGTCCCGCCGCAGCGCGAAGTATGCCAACGAGTCGGTGTGGCCTTGGGAGGTGATCAGTTCGCGTAACCGCACCTCGTCGTGCTCGCTCAGCGTCGCCTTCGGCTCGGCTGAGCGCAACAGAAAATATCCGCCGGCTAACAGCGCGGCGATGCCAAACGTCAAGCCCAGGCCAGCACTGAAGTCATCCAACCAATGGGATCGAAAATCCAACGGTCCTTCGACGCCAACCAGCGCTAGGGCAGCGTGTTGAGTGCGTTGCCACGCAGTAGACGCGCTAGTAAGCATGTGCGGTCGGACGGCAAGTAGCAACCAGTTCAGGGCGAAACCGGCAGTAAGCAGCTCGACGAACACCACCACCGCGGCGAGTTTTCCTACGGGATCCGGCAGCGCGGTGAATTCTTTTCGAGTGGCGATGAATCCGCCCAGCAACGCAGCGGCGACGAGCCCAACGAAGGTGCCGTGACGCTGCATAATGTGGGTCACCACCAGCAAGCTGGTCAGCACTACGCCCACCTGCCAAGCTCGTCGCTTGCGCCGCCGTAGGCTGGTGGCCAGCATCATTAATCCCACACCGGCAACCGCGGTGAGCACCAGGCCAATTAACCTCGTGGTATGGGGCAGTTCGAACCATTGTGCCAGCTCAGGTCGAAACCGCCGGCGGGCCGATGGCACTAACACCGACAACACGGCCAATAGTCCGACTAGCCGGGTTGCCCATGTGAGTCCGCGGGCTAGCGGCACCCGACGCCAGCCTGTTACTTCCTGCTGAACGTCTGTTTCCTTAACTGGCATACTGCCTCCAGTGTCTACATGCATGTCGCCATCAGGGCGAAAAGAAGCGTAATGGACGGGTTAAGCGCCAGCGGGCGATCCAGGACAGGCCACTTAACTGGGCTTATGCGCATCGGCTGCACAGCCTACTGCCAGTCGGAAGACGGCCTTTGGGCGCCTTTGGCTGCGGCATTCGGGTCCGGCATGTTTCATTAAGGGGTGTTGCTGTTCCAGTCGGCGCTGCTCCTGTCCCAGTAGCGGGCGTTCCAGGCGCTGGAGTTGGTGATCTGATCGACAATGGTGCGGAGCTGATCGGGATGCCGGGTGGGTACCACCCAAGTGGATGACCTCCTGCTGAACTGTGAGGTAGCCACACCCAATGACCGCTGGATCCTGAACTCCGGAAAATCTGCTGACTCCAAATCCACGTCGATCACCAGCGCCGCTCGGGTGAACGGTGGTACGAACATTCCTAGCCAGAAGCCGACGACGTTGCCACGCTTCGGCGCGTCCTCGGTCGGTGGTGCACTCCGGCTCTGGTTGCGAAGCTGACGTAGTTGTTTGCGGTCGGTGACCAGGGTGAGGGACCGCAATCCAGCCCAGGGCGCCGCGAAAACGTGGTAGCACTGATATGACGGCGGCGGCAGCTTCCGTTTGGCTATACGAGGCTCAGGTTGACTGCCGCAGCGCCGCTCGGCCCGTAGGACGCCACCGATGCGTATTCCGTTGCCGTCGATGCGGATACCAATAGGCCAATACTGGAACGCGAGGCGTCCATCGGTGAATATCCATACGAACAGTGGCAAAGCGGCGAGAAAAGCGAAGCCACGATCGCCTGTAGCCACTCCACCGGCGGTGCAGAGCAGAACCAGCACCGGCATGCCTAAGCCGAACACCAGCATTGGCCAACGCTGCGAACATCTATCTTCAGTGTACTCCGGAAACCTATCTGGCATGGACACTGTTTTCCCTTCCGCAGCAATCGACTGCAGTCCTTGAGGAGCTAGCTACCAAGAGTTGGGAAAGGCTGACGATCAAGCTCTATGTGGCAGGCGGGAATACTTCCGTAGCGCTTCAAGGAGGCAACATGGGCACTTGGACATCTTATGTGTTACAGCACGAAGGTGCGGCTCGCGGTCAGTTCCGAAACGCTCGCCTACTTGCTGGAGCTATTGGGGCTGGGTTTGGTGGGAGAAGCAGCACAGATATTTGTGTAACGTGGCAAGCTCTCCAAAGATGAGGAAATGTCGGATCCATAACGCAAATACCCGCATCCCGTAGAGCCCTGTCATGCTCTGATCCTTACCCAATAGCGGAAAGATGTTGGTTGCTATGGACAACACCGATGAGAAGATGAAGCTGGTATCACCGGCTGGCCTATCCCCGGCGCAACCTCTGCTGCGGTGGTTGCGAGTCGTCATCGTTGTTGTGCTCACCGTGTCCATGGGCGGCTGGCTTGCCGCATGCGGCCCAGACGGCTCCGGCACACCCAAGACGGTCGCACCGAAGACGAGCTTTGCGGCCAACTTCAGTCGGGTCGAGGAGTCACTCCGAGTCCGCTGGTCGGTCACCAACACTGGCAACCAGCCAATCCTGGCGTTCGATCGGATCCTGCCTAGCGACGGGGTTTTCGATCCTGATGTTGGGAACGGCGCTTACGTCATCGGCCGCTCCGACGGCACTATAGAGATTGCCATGCGGGCATTCCCCGTCCCGAAGGGCATTGAAGGCGTTCAGGCTTACGTGTTCCACACCACTCGGTTGGCGCCCGGCGCCAGCACGGGTGGCAACCTCATCGTCCTCCTGCCTTTCCGACACCGACCTGCTGCGCCGGTGAAGGGAGGTGGTGATCTACTGCCTGCCAACCCAAGGCGGGCAGTGTTCTGCCTTGGTGTCATTGCTGCCGACAGCAGGCTCGTCAGCCAGGCCAGGGATTCCGAGCACCCGGTGCTGCCGCATACTCAACGAGTCGCCGATGCCCAGACGCGGCTCTGCAGCGATCCGTTCGCACTAGTGTGAGGATACGGCCATGACCCCCACACGTCGCCAGCTCGATTCTCTGCCACCGGTTCTCACCCTCGAAGACGAAGAGTCCTTCGCGTGGCGCGTGTTCCATCAGCGGCATCCCGAACTCATTCGCCGCCTGAACTGTGCTCACCCTTACGGGCCTGAGCAGCGTGCGGCGCTCAGCGCCCTGGTGGAGGAGTCTCGCTACGGTGTCATCGCCGGCCTTTCTGAGGATGCCCCAGATCGTGCACTGTGGCAGGAATGGGATCTGGGCCACGTCGGAACGCCCTGGACAAAAGCCCCTTTTCTTTGGGCAGAGAGCTATTTCTACAGGCGTCTTTTGGAAGCCGTGGGCTATTTTGCTCCAGGTGCTTGGAACGGGGTTGATCCGTTCGCGCCGTTCAAGACGGCCGAGCTCCGTTCCCCCACGCTGGATGCCGATTTCGCCTGGCTCAATGACATGCCGTCATCGGCTGATCCACAGGCATCATTTGACGCCGCACTGAGCGCGTCGCTGTACGGTAACCGCGCCGATCTCGGATTCCGACTTACGGCTGCCGGGACTAGCTCCAGTCACGAGCGGCTTGTCGCCGACGACAGTCTTCAGCTGTGGCAGTTTCTTACCGATTACGCCCCTGTCCGGATGACCTTTGTGCTGGATAACGGGGGTCGTGAGCTGCTGTCTGACCTCATCCTTGCCGACCATCTGCTCGTGACTGGCCTGGCGAGTGAGGTGGTTTTGCACACCAAACCCTTTCCGTACTACGTGTCCGATGCCACCACTGCTGATGTCGGTGACTGCCTGCGGCGCCTTACGGAGATGCCCGGCGAGCCCGGGGCCGCAGGCCGCCGCATCCATCAGGCGGCGGCTGACGGGCGCATGCGCATACGCACCCACCCCTTCCACTGCGCCCCCTTATCCTTCCACCATTTGCCCGAGGACCTCGCTGACGACCTTGGGGCAGGGGCGACCATCTTTAAGGGAGATCTCAACTACCGGCGCATAGTCGGAGACTGCGCCTGGGACCCGACGAGACCATTTCACACCGCGGCTTCCTACTTACCAGGGCCCGCAGCTGTTCTGCGCACCCTCAAATCCGATGTGATTGTCGGGCTTAGCCCGGACCGTGTCCGGGACCTCAACAACCTCGACGCCGATTGGCGCGTGAACGGAAACCACGCACTGGTGCAAGCTGCGCTAGACCCGCGGGGGGCAACGGGCTGGGCTGCGCTCGTACCGTGACCGTTACGTTGGAGCCCATGATGGCGGTGTGCTGCGACGCCCTTGAGTCGACTCGTCCGTAACCGAGACTGAGGTGTCTGCTACGGCCCAGCCAAGCGCGGCGCTGGCTGGCCGTAGTTCGAATAACACCACTTTGGTGCCCCCGGCAGGATTCGAACCTGCGCCACCGCCTCCGGAGGGCGGTACTCTATCCCCTGAGCTACGGGGGCCGAACGACCAGGGATGACCAGGAATATGGACCATCGCCAGCGTTTCGTGCGGCCGCTATTGCCAGGTGAGCGTATCAGCCGGGCTATAGCGCAACGATCTCGACATCGAGATTCGCGGCCTCTGCCAGCTCGGCAAGATCTTGGGGGTCCGAGGTGAGAATTCTGTCCCCCGGCCTGGCCAACAGCACCACAGCTGCGTCGATGACGTCGCTGCTGCTTGACCGGGCGAGTAGCTTGCCGGCTCGCTTGCCGAGCTCGCCGTCTAACGCCGTTATGGTGATGCCCGGCAGGAGCCGAGCTATCACAGTGTTTCGGCCGGTCCCGCCGCGCCACACCTGTCCGATTACGCCGCCGTGGGTGAGCGGGCGTTGACCGGCTAACTGCTCCCGTTTTATCAGAGCGGCGATCGTGCCATAGCCACGCTCGGTTGCGACAAACGCACCGGCGTCAAGTATCAGTGTCATGCGCCGAGGTAGGTTGATTGCTGTGCCGTCCCGCTGCTTCTAACTACGATGGCATGCGAGCGAGCCCACTGTTCTGCTCGATCCATCTCGGCCTGAGTTATCTCGCCGTGCTCGGCTTCGTATTCGGCGATGAAATCGTCAAGAGCTTGCATCTTTTGATTATGCTCGACCTGCCGTGCTAGTGCTTCATTTACCCATGAGCTGAGATTCTCAGCCTCCCCGGCTGCCACCGCTGCTTGCCCCGCCGCGATGAGCTTGGCATCCACTGAAGCAGAGAGTCGCAATTTAGTAGCCATACGTCCATGCTACATTTCTGCCAAGATCGTGGCAAGACGGCTAAACTCGCTCTCCCAAGTCTTTGAGCTTCTGTTGTAGCGCGTTGATCTCGTACTGCTGCCCGTCCTTCATGCTCTGTGCGAGCTTGCGCACGTCTTCGTTGTCTGTCTTAGCCAGCACGGCCTCTGCCATATGGATGCCACCCAGGTGATGCGCGATCATCAGCCGGCAGAACAGTACGTCGGCATCGTGTCCGCTACTTCTGCCGAGCTGTTCGAGCTGTTCGGAAGATGCCATGCCCGGCATTCGACCATCGGGTAGCAGCATGGTGTGGCCATCGCTCATCCAACCCATGTGTGGACCGTCGCCTGTTGGGGGAAGACTCCACTGAGTTAGCCACTGATCCATCATGCCGATCTGCGCCTGTTGGGTGAGCGCTATGTCATAGGCAATGGTGCGCAGGCCGGGTTCACCGCCGGTACGGTACTCAATCATCGACATGCTCACCGCTTGAGCGTGGTGCGTTGACATGTCGCGGGCGAATCCGGCCTCGGCCGAATCGTTGCCGGGGTCCTTCGGCGCGTCTACCCATAGACCTATGCCGAAGCTAGCGACCGCAATGATGAGAACTCCGATAATCACCGCGGCGATGATTAAGGCTCGGCGCCGGGGTTCAGGACCGGTCTCGTTGGTGCGGTCTTCAGGCCCTGTTTCCTCTTGTATTTCCGCGGCCGTCGTCATTACTGGGTCACTCCGCCTGGCAGGCCGCCACCTGGCAGGCCGCCACCTGGCAGGCCGCCACCTGGGGGAGCACCGGGTATGCCGCCTTGGTTCGCGTCCTGTGGTAACCCGCAGTTGGAACCTGGCTCCACTGAGGCCGTTTTACGGAACGCCACAATGAATTCGTCAAGGCGAGGATCATTTACCGAGTCCAGTTTGAGCTGAAAGCCCCATGCCTGCAGGGAGACCGCTGACTTCAATCCTGGGTACGGACTCATCAGCATGTATTCCTGGCCGCGAACTTTTTTGGCGAGTTTATCCACGTCTGCCTTGGGCAGATCAGGCCGATAGGTGATCCATACCGCGCCGTGTTCCAGACTGTGCACGGCACGCTCATTGGGGAGTGGTTGAGCATATACATCGCCCTCGCATTTCTCCCACACCGGATAGTGGTTGCCGCCCACCGGCGGTGAAACCTTGTATGCCACCGGACCGTCAACGTGTTTTCGGGTGAGCATCTTGGGGTCTTTCGCGCGGTAGTTCACCAGACCATCGATCTGTTGCGCACGCTGCTGTCCGAACGGCCGGCTGGAGTCGTATGTTTTAAACACCGCGTAGCCGACGATGGCGAGCGCTGCAATGCCCACGACAACAAACATCACGATGGTTCCGGTAGCCATACGATTGGCCTTTGCCGCTCGTACGGTGCGGCCGCGAGAGCGGTTCTTGCCACCAGCTCGCACCGGCGTGATCTTCTTAGCGCCGCGCGGACTGTGGAGTGGCTTCTCCACTTCGGGCGCCTGCGCATCGTCTGGCTGGGACTCTCCTACCTCGGGCTTTGCTGGCTCTGCCTGCTCAGCCGCGCCAACTTTGCGATTGCGAGCCCGCTTATGGGGCTCAGACGTCCACGACATACCTTCTCCAGCTCCGAATGCTCTTAGAGCGCAAGCTCTGATGCGCATTCCACCTTAGTCTGTCGTGTCTGGCCGCCACGTACCCGCTAACACCGCAGGTGGCGATCGATAAGATGGGGTCGTGAGAGCTCACCCGGCCGGCCCGCGACATGCCGATAACCTACCCGCTCCCCACGCTTCCGCACCGCCGGTGGACTTCGCCGCACTTGACCCAACCGTGTGGCCTAGCACAGCTGAGCGCGTTGGCGGCGTCCTCACGCTAGGCGGAGTAGTCGTTACGCAGCTAGCTGACCAGTACCAGACCCCCGCCTTCGTCCTGGATGAACACGATTTTCGTACGCGTGCTCGAGCATATGTCACCGCATTCTCCGGTGTGGTCGGGCGACCAGATGGTGAGGTAAGTTACGCCAGTAAAGCCTTGCTGTGCCGTGGCGTGGCCCGCTGGGCTGCCGAGGAGGGCCTAGGTATTGATGTCTGTTCCGGGGGAGAACTCACCGTAGCGCTTGCGGCTGGCTTCCCGCCCGAGCGCATCACCCTGCACGGTAATAACAAGAGCGTCGCCGAACTTGCCCAGGCGCTCCAGGCTGGGGTTGGTCGCATTGTGCTTGATTCGTTCTACGAAATCGAGCGACTCGTTGAACTGGCCGGCAGGCACCATATCCGCCCTAAGGTACTGATCCGGGTTACCGTCGGAGTGGAAGCGCATACTCACGAATTCGTCGCTACCGCCCATGAGGATCAAAAGTTCGGCTTCTCATTGTCCTCCGGTGCGGCTGCGCGTGCAGTGGAGGCCGTGCTGCGTAGCGACGCTTTAGAGCTGCTTGGTTTACATAGCCATATTGGCTCACAGATTTTTGATACATCCGGGTTCGCCGTCTCGACGCATCGCTTAGTTGGTCTGTTGGCTGAAATCGATGAAGCACATGGCATCACGCTTGCCGAGCTGAATCTCGGCGGCGGGCTCGGTATCGCTTACGTTCCGGGTGACGACCCCGCCCTCGTGACCGACGTGGCCGATCAGCTGCGGTCCATCGTCACGGCTGAGTGTGCCGCCGCGGGGCTGGCCATGCCTCGACTCTGCGTGGAACCCGGCCGGGCCATTGTCGGCCCGGCGGGCGTGACCCTGTACCAGGTGGGCACGATCAAGGACGTGGATGGAATCCGCAGCTACGTCAGTGTGGATGGCGGTATGAGTGACAACATTCGCACCGCGCTGTATGACGCCGAATACACGTGTGTCCTGGCTAATCGGGTCTCCGAAGCCCCAGCTGTGCTTTCTCGCGTTGCCGGCAAGCACTGCGAAAGTGGGGACATTGTGGTCAGTAATACCTGGCTTCCAGCCGATCTGCGCCCCGGCGACCTACTTGCCGTGGCTGCTACCGGCGGTTACTGCCGCAGCATGGCCAGCAACTACAACTTTCTAGGTCGGCCGCCGCTTGTCGCTGTGGCTGACGGGAAGAGCCGCGAGTTAGTGCGCCGCGAGACCATAGAAGATCTGTTGCGACTAGACGTGGGATGACGTGTGATAAGGCCACGTTACTGAGCTACCCTCGCCTTGCTTAAAAATGACTACATCTAACAGGTCGCTTTGAGGTATGCTGGCTTTGCTGGGTAAGGAGGGTTTCCGTGACGACCGTTATGTCCAAGACCGCGTTGAAGGCTCGGGCGTTAGAACTATTCCGTGACATACAGGCGACTGGCCAACCATTGATCTTGACTGAACATGGAAGACCGGTGCTACAGATCCGTCCTTGGCAAGGCGAGACCCGAACTCCGTTAGATGTACTCAAAGGCAGCGTCCAGCGGTATGACCGTCCCACCGAACCCGTTGCGGAAGAGGATTGGGAAGTCGCGTAGTGATCGTCCTGGACACTCATGTCTTGTTGTGGTGGGCTGCTGGTGACGACGCCAAGCTTAGTCGGCCGGCGGCGGCCACGATCAAAGTCAACCTTACTCAGGGAGAAGTATTAGTTTCTTCCATTAGTGCTTGGGAGGTGGCCATGCTGATCGCAAAAGGACGACTGGCTCTTTCGATGCCCGTATCGGACTGGTTCGCCACGGTGGCAGGTATCGAGCGAGTACGGTTTTTCCCCGTCGATAACGATGTTGCTGTGCACTCGGCCGACCTGCCGGGAAATTTTCATAAAGACCCGGCGGATCGGATCATAGTGGCTACTGCCCGACGTCTGAATGCACCGCTGTTGACTGCGGACCAAAAGATCCTGAACTACGAGCACGTCCAGACCATATGGTGAATACGTCGCTGCGTTAGCCAAGTTAAGGCTTAGGATCCGGCGCTGCCCTCGCCACTCTCGACCGGGGTCCGAGTATCGTGTCCGCTTTGCGCACTTGGCGCGCAGCGGCAACCAAATCGTATCGAAAACATGCAGAGGCTAACGTCACGATGAAAGACCGGCGCGCGGTGCGAGTTGCGCTACTGGGCTGCGGCGCTGGGCTTCACGATCAAGCTGGTGCGTATCGCTGAGCGGATCAGCGGCGGGACCGAAGCCGACTGTGCAGCATCAGCGTGCGGGTGCACCCAGCAATGATTCCGCGGACACACCCTCTGGCCACGGTCGGTGGCGCATTCAACGCTGTATTTGTGGAGGTAGAAGCCGCCGGTTCGCTGATGTTTTACGGTCAGGGTGCCGGCGGTGCACCTACCGCGAGCGCAGTGCTTGGAGATTTGGTCGCGGTAGCTCGTAACCGACTTGCCGACAACCGAGTGCCCAGTGAGTCCACCTATGCCGCGCTGCCGGTACTGAGCATCGCCGAGTCCATCACCCGCTATTACATTTGGCTTGACGTGCACGACCGGCCTGGTGTGCTCGCCGCGGTGGCGTCGGTGTTCGCCAACTACTCGGGTAAACATCGCTACTGTGCGGCAGGAAGGCCGAGGTGAGGATGCGTCGCTCGTGCTGGTAACGCATGCGGCGGCCGAGGCGGCGTTGTCTGCGACCGTACACCAACTTCGTCAGCTCGCCGCGGTTCGCAACGTCGTCAGCGTACTGCGCGTGGAAATGGGGGAGGCATATATCCGGTGACACTGGTCAACTCGGTGAATCCGTACCGCATCGTGGAGTTCCGCGGTGGCTGCACGAGACGAATCAGGTGGCCTGATCGCTGCTGTCGGTGATGAGCAGATTTTAGCCGCGCATCGGCTACTTTCGGCACACGAGGCGGTGTTCGTTGAGCCAGCTTCGGCCGCCGAGGTAGCAGGGTTGCTGGTGGTCGCCCAAGCCGATGGTGTTACCGCAGAGCAGCTGCGCGGTCACTCCGTGGTGTGCACGGTGACTGGTAACGGCCTTAAAGACCCTGAATGGGCAGTCCGGTCAGCGCCGCCGCCCATCGCCATCGCAGCCGATGTGCAGCTAGCGGCCAAGGCGCTCAAGTTGTACTGATTTGCCTTGTGGCATGGATTTTCGGTCTAGCATCAGAGTGATGGCATGATTCGCGCTACTATAGTTTTATGAAGACGACGACCCTTCGGCTGCCAGACGAGGACGACCTACGCGTCCGTGTCTACGCTCAGTCAAAAGGTGTGAGCATTAACGCGGCTGTAGTGGAGCTTGTGCGCACGGCGTTGTCCACGACACCTCGCGGCCCGGCTTTTTCATTCAAATCTGGCAAACACACGACAGTTGTAGACGACGAGAATGCTCTTCGCGAGGGCTTTGGTGAGTCGTGATCGTTGTCGACACAAATGTCATAGTAGCTGCATACAAGCAAGATAGTGATTTCCATCAGGCGTGCAAAAGGTTGCTCACCACATCGACGCCACTTGCTACCACGGCTTATGTGTTTGCTGAGGTCGATTACTTGCTTACCAAGTACGGTGGCCCCGAGGTGACACTTGCTGCATTACGGGATATTGCGTCGTTTGTCATGCTGGCTCCAGTGGGCTCCAGTGCGTTGCACGTAGCATTTCACGTGATGGAAAAGCACCCAGAATTCGGCCTCACTGACGCGTCCCTTGTCGCTCTAGCCGGCGATTGTGGAACCACGCAACTTGCCACGATGGACTATCGCCATTTCAGAGCTATCAACCCTTTGTCGGGCGGCAAGTATTTCACCCTGTTACCTGAAGACAGTTAACCTATAATCGTTCTGAGTCCGATCACTCGACCAGGGTGGGCTTGCCGGAGGGTTGAGTGGAGTACCTGGCTGGCCCAATCGTCGTGCGCGCTCCGGCCAGTTGCGCCAATCTCGGCCCTGGTTTCGACAGCCTTGGCCTTGCGCTCTCGCTGGCCGACGAGGTCATCGCCGAGATCATCCCTAACGGCCTGGAGATCGAGATTGTCGGGGAGGGGGAGTCCAGCCTCGCTCGAGATGAGCGAAATCTGATAGTGCGTACGATGCGGGCGACGTTCGAGGAACTCGGCGTCGCACCGGGCGGGCTGCGGTTGCGGTGCCGCGATCCCATCCCGCACGCGCGCGGGATGGGATCGTCGGCGGCGGCAATCGTGGCGGGGGTGCTGGCCGCTCGCGCGCTGGTCGTGGACGCCGACCTCGATGACGCCGCGGCGCTCGATCTGGCGGCTAGGTTGGACGGTCACCCCGACAACGTTGCGGCGTGTCTACTCGGTGGGCTTACTATCGCCTGGCAGGAAGCGGGCATCGCCGCTGCGGTCTCTTGCGCGGTGGTTCAGGAGCTGGCGCTGTTGCCAGCTGACGCGCCGATATCACTCACCCTGCCAGGCTTCACTGCGCACCGGTGGGCTATCGCTCCGCAAGGGGCCACGGTGACCCCGGTGCCGGCTGTGGCGAGGCCGCGCTAGACTAACATTGCTAATCAGCACGAAAGTGGCTAGGCTAACGCAGTCTTTGGCTTGAAAATTTAGCTACTTTCGAGTCGACTTAGTAACGAATTACATCAGTAGGTAGACTCCGGACACGCCATGTTGGCCAGCCTGTTGCCTTAGGCCAGGTTCGCCGTCTACGCTTACATCACTTAGTCGCCAAATATGTAGTCATGCGTTTAAGCGCATGCCGGCGGAGATCGTGTTCCTGTCGGTGATGACCAGCCCTGTTGCGTTAGCAATGGGCAGTCACGTATGAGGGCGGCAATCTACTCATCAGAATGCGGGTGGCAGGCCACGAGTAGCCTTTCAATCCACTATGTGGTGAGAAAATGTACATAGCAATTCACTAGCACGCGATGATTGCGTCTGCGTCCCCTGTATACGCAATTCTCGTGATCGAGATCCGGCCGAACGTTTTATCGTTGGCCCATCGCAGAGTAAGGAAAACCCATTGAGCGACACATCTAGTCTTCTATCCGCAGATTCTGCCGCACCTGCATCCGCAGCTACGGTGATCGGAGAAGACGCGCGGAGCGCAAACGGCTCCGCAAGCAAGTCTCGTCCTTCAAGCACTGGCCTGACCAGCATGTTGTTGGCCCAGTTGCAAAAGGTAGCTACTGATCTTGGTATCAGCGGCACCGGGCGAATGCGCAAAAGCGAGCTGATCGGTGCGATTGACCAGCGCCAATCCTCTGGCACCAAGCTCGCTGTAACGAGTAACGGCTCATCGGCTCGTGAGCCCCAGAGTGCATCCAGCCAAACCCGTTCTCCACGCCGTTCGGGCGGGGCAGCCGGGAATGCGCACCAGGTTGAACTGCCGGTGGGGGAGGCCACAATGATGTCGGAGAGCTCGCCAGCAGAGAACACATCCCGTGCGGGTTCGGCCGATGCCACTCCGCAGAGCGGGGCCGCACCTCGTCCTAGGCGCCGGGCGACTCGCCAAGCTGGCACTCCGGTGCCAGAAGCCGCCGAGCTTACCAAGAGCAGCCCTAGCAGCGAGCCAGAAGCGAGTGGCCCCTACGAAGCCGAACTTGCTGGTGACCGAGGGGGACGCCGCGCGGGTGGTCGTGAAGATCGCCGTGGTGGCCGCGATTCCCATCGATCCTCCCAACGCCGCGGTGACCGCCCCAACGAACGCTCGAATGACCGTTCTAGCGATCGTATGAATGACCGTTCTAGCGAACGCTCGAATGACCGTTCTAGCGAACGATCCAACGATCGGTCTGGCGACCGTTATGACGATCGCCCCGAGGACGACTCCAATGAGTATGGGCGCCGGCGCCGGGGGGGGCGTTTCCGTGACCGTGATCGCAACCGTCGCCCTGGTCGGGATCGCAGCGATGTTGAGCCTGTGGTGAGCGAAGATGATGTGCTGATACCTGTGGCTGGCATCGTCGACATTTTGGACAGCTATGCGTTCATTCGCACATCGGGTTATCTGCCTGGCTCCAATGACGTGTACGTCTCGCTCTCGCAAGTTCGCAAGTATGGGCTGCGCCGTGGGGATGCGGTGACAGGTTCGGTACGTCAGTCCAGAGACGGTGAGCGGCAGAACAAGTACAACCCTCTGGTCCGCTTGGACGCTGTCAATGGCGTTGACAGCGAGCAGGCACATCGTCGCGAAGAGTTCCACAAGCTCACGCCGCTGTATCCGCAGGATCGGCTGCGTTTGGAGACTGAGCCGCAGCAGCTGACCACTCGTGTGATTGACCTGGTGATGCCAATCGGTAAAGGGCAGCGTGCGTTGATCGTCTCGCCGCCCAAGGCCGGAAAGACGATGGTGCTGCAGGCGCTGGCCAACGCGATCGCCACCAATAACCCGGAATGTCACCTCATGGTCGTCCTCGTTGACGAGCGGCCGGAGGAGGTGACCGACATGCAACGCTCGGTGAAGGGCGAGGTCATTGCCTCCACCTTCGATCGGCCGCCGACAGACCACACCACGGTGGCGGAGCTCTCCATCGAGCGCGCAAAGCGACTGGTGGAGCTGGGCCACGATGTCGTGGTGCTGCTGGACTCGATCACCCGGCTGGGGCGTGCCTACAACTTGGCCGCACCGACCTCGGGCCGTATTTTGTCTGGTGGTGTCGACTCCACCGCGCTATATCCACCGAAGCGTTTCCTGGGTGCCGCTCGCAACATCGAGCACGGTGGCTCGCTCACTATCATCGCTACCGCGCTGGTAGAAACCGGATCCACCATGGACACGGTCATCTTCGAGGAGTTCAAGGGCACCGGCAATGCCGAGCTCAAGCTGGACCGGCGCATCGCCGACAAGCGAACCTTCCCTGCGGTGGACGTCGATGCCTCTAGTACTCGTAAAGAGGAGCTCCTGCTTGCGTCCGACGAACTCTCCGTGATTTACAAACTGCGGAAAGTACTGCACGCGCTCGACTCGCAGCAGGCGTTAGATCTACTGCTCGACAAGCTCAAGAAAACTCGTACCAACGCCGAATTCTTAATGCAGATCCAAAAGACCACGCCGGGTAATGGCACTGACTGATCCAGTTGTTAAGAAAGGGTAGTCCGTATCACAATGTCACAGCAGGAACGAACTTCGAAGAAAATCGGCAGCCTTAAGACTGGTCGATGGAGGCCGTCCGCCAATGTCGTTATGACTGTGGCGGTGCTCGCTGTAGCCGCGGTGATCATCGGCGGCGCGATACTGTTCGGTGGTAAGCACAACAGCTCCGCGAGTCATTCTGACTCGGTAGATCCAGCAATTCTGCGCAGGCCAGATAGCAATACCTTGAATGAGAAGCCCCGTGATGAGGCCTCCAACACGACTGCTGTCAAAAAGGTCACCCTGGTGGAGTTTCTCGACTTCCAGTGCCCGGCATGTGCGGCGTATTACGACAACGTCACTCGGAAGCTTGAGCAGGACTACTCTGACCGCGTCACGTTCGTCACACGGAACTTTCCGCTGGACGTGCACCCGCTCGCCATGCTCGCGGCGCGCTCCGCGGAAGCCGCCGCCCTGCAAGGTAAGTACCCTCAGATGTATCATGCGCTGTATAACAATTACCGGTCGTGGGCGCTGAATTCTGGTGCAGGTAACGTCAGTAGCGATCAGCAGCGGGCCAGTAAACTGTTCGACAGCTACGCCCAACAGATCGGGCTGAACCTTGAGCGGTTCCATCGGGACATGAGCTCCACCCAGGTTCAGCAGCGAATAGAGCGCGACCGTGCCGACGGAAAGACAGCAGGTGTCGCTAGTACTCCGACACTGTTTGTTGACGGCACCAAATTCGATCCATCGGGAAACTCGTTTGCCGATGTGAATCGTGAGCTTCGCAAGGTTCTGGACAAGGAACTTGCCAAGTGAGCATGTTGGCTGCCGCTGACGTGCACCCACCGATCCAGCGTGGGTTGGGCTGGCTGTACCTGCTGAGCGGCCTAATAGGCCTGGCCGCCGCAGCCGCGCTTACGCTGGAGAAGATCGAGAAGTTACGCGACCCCAGTTACGTGCCGACCTGCTCGCTGAATCCGGTGATTTCATGCGGTTCGGTGATGGATAGCTCCCAAGCCGCCGCATTCGGCTTCCCGAACCCGCTGATCGGAATCGCGGCTTTTTCCGTACTCATCACAGTGGGGGTGGTGTTGCTTTCTGGGTACGCCGCTCCGCGCTGGTTTTGGGTTGGTATGCAGCTGGGAGCTACCTTCGGCGTGGTGTTCGTGCACTGGCTGATCCATGCCAGTCTTTATCAGATTGGTGCGCTCTGTCCGTACTGCATGGCCGTATGGATAGTTACTATTCTGATTTTCTGGTACACCACCCTGCACAACACGCGGTTTATCTCACTGGGTGGGGGGCGTGTAGTCGCGCTACTCACGCGCTTCCACACGGTAATTCCGACTCTGTGGTGTGTAGTCATTGCCGTGCTGGTCCTGCAGGCGTTTTGGAGCTACTGGAGTACCCTAATCTGAGGTGGTCTGGTCTGAGACAGCTAAGCGGGCGAGCATCGCATTATAGTGGTGTAGTGCTTCGTTGTCGTTGTCGATATCTGTTTCAACCCTGAGTTCCTCAGATGCGTAGGCGTCGGTCAGTGCTGAGCGGCGCGCGGCTTCCAGCCAGGGACCGAGGTCGTTGCCTTCACCAGAGCTGTGAATCCACCGTGCGATAACACTGAGTGCCAACGCGGCCATCAGCGCGTCTCCGCCGATCCACATCGCGGCGCCGCCCCAGCGTAGGTCCTCAACCAAACTCGGACCCCATGCTCGGTCCAATGGCCATGAGTTAAGCCTTTTTGTGGGATGATCGTTTGGTGGCTGATAACAAGACGGCGGGTCGGGTTCGGCTGGCTGATGAGGTGTCTGTTGGTTTGCTGGCGACGGTGTTCCCGGACGAGCGGGTGATTGCTGCGATCGAGGAGGCTGGGGTTACCGAGCAGCGGAACAGGGCGCTACCTGCCCGGCTGATGGTGTATTTCGCACTCGCGCTGTGGCTGGACTTCGGTAAGGGATATGTGCGGGTCCTGATTGGCCTGCTCACCGGTCTGCGGTGGGCGCGCGGTGGCTGGGGCGGGTACACGGTGCCCACTGATGGTGCGATTTCCCTAGCGCGTGGACGGTTAGGGGATAGGCCGCTTAAGCTGCTGTTCGACGACACCGCACGGGCGGTGGGCACACCGGCAATGGAGGGGGTGTTCTGGCGTGGTCGCCGTCTGGTTGCAGTCGATGGCACCGTGTTCGACCTGCCCCGCGGGCAGGACAACGAGGCGGAGTATGCGATCCCGGGCGGCGGGAAGCTGCCCCAAGCCCGCGTGGTCGCCTTAGCTGAGTGCGGCACCCTGGCGTTACTGGGTGCTGAATGCGACTCCATCGCCGTGGGCGAGCGCACCCTGTTCGCCCGGCTGCTGCCCCGACTCGGCCCGGACATGCTGCTGATGGCCGACCGGGGTTTCCCCTCCTACGACCTCTACATCAAGACCCTGGCCACCGGGGCAGACGTGTTGTGGCGGGTCTTGGCATCCTTCGCCTTGCCGGTCCTGACCCGGTTGAGCGATGGCACCTACCTATCACAGTTACGTGGTACACGCACCTCAGACCGGGTCACCGTGCGGGTCATCGAGTACTCCATCCGCGGCGAGGATGGGATCAGCGAGGTCTTCGCGCTGATCACTAACCTGTGCGACCCACAACAAGCCCCCGCACTGGAACTGGCCGGCAATTACAGCCAGCGATGGCACATCGAACTGTTGTTCCGGCTCGTCAAGGTGAGGTGTGTCGGTTTTTTTGGACAGTGATCCATTAAAGTTACTGTCTGGAGGTTTTATGATGAGGAAAGTTTATACTTCTGAGTTTCGGGTTGAGGCTGTGAGGATGGTTTTGGGGTCGGGTAAGCCGATCGCTAGGATGGCCCGCGATTTGGGTATCAATGAGGGTACGTTAACGA
>JBBSOC010000047.1:0-18639 GCA_038260095.1 Mycobacteriales bacterium
GGACGGTTCGGGTGGCCACCTCAGCCTTAGTTACTCGCCGAACCAGTATGACCAACCTCAATGGGACCAAGTTGGGAGCGGTTAGCCTCCGAAGCCTGACTTTGAGCCGGCTCCTGGATCATCTGTTAAAGATGCGGTCCAGACCGCGATGTGGGTCGCATCTAGAAGATGGTCGACAGATTCTCCCAAACTCAACTGGCATAACGAATCGGAAGCAATTTTTGCGGCGGCTACACGAATTACTACCGCTATCGCGAGGGCCAACGCTGCTTCGGTCCAGCGCGGCGCTTTAGATATGCAGAAAGTTAGTACGCCCTGGCTCAGAGAGCCAGGGCGTACTAACAAAAGGTAGTTCCCTCATGCGTCTAACCCGAATGGTTAAGCGAGCCGGGGAACCTCAGCGTGTTCTATCGGCTGTAGTACTCCACCACGAGCTGGTCGTTGCAGAGCACAGGAACCTCTTCGCGAGTCGGGGTGCGCAGCACCACAAGCCGCACTGATTCGCGTTGTACGTCCAGGTAGCCGACTCCGACGCCTTCGCCGGCATAGGCACCTTGCGATGCGAGCACTAGCGGGTCTTTGTCGCGGCTTTTCTCGTGTACCTCAACAACGTCACCAGGCTCTAGCCGGTAGGACGGGATGTTCACCCGCTGTCCGTTTACGGTGAAGTGGCGATGGCTCACTAGCTGGCGGGCTTGGTAAATGGTACGAGCAAAGCCCGCGCGCATGACCGTAGCGTCCAACCGGCTCTCCAAGACGGCGATCAGGTTGTCGCCGGTCTTGCCGTCCATGCGCACGGCGTCATCGAAGGCGCGACGCATCTGCTTTTCGCTGATGTTGTACTGCTCGCGTAGCAGCTGCTTCTGGTGTAGCCGCAAGCTGTAGTCGCTGGCTGTGCGTCGACGTCGACCATGCAGGCCAGGACGGTACGGGCGCTTCTCAAAATACTTGACGCTCTTAGGGGTCAAAGGGGTATTGAGTGCGCGCGAACGCTTGACTTGCTTGCGTCGGCGAATGCCCTTGCCTTTAATGCTACTGCCTGCCACTACTTCTCCATGCTGCTAAGTCGATTGCTACTAGGGGCCGGAGCTGCACCCCGAAACCTCTTTATGATGTATGCGTGAGCCTGATGACTGCTGGTACTCAGCGGTGCTGCTACTTGGTGCTGCCGAGCTGATCTCTATTCGCAGTCTCGCTACACGAAAAAGCTCGTTGTCATGCTACATGCGCCTCCGCCACCTCCACGCACCACCCGCACATGTCCGCTAACTCCAGGTTCGTCGTGAGTCGAGCGGTCACGCCGGGTCTGTTTAGAGGCTGTCGGGGAATCTCGCGTACCTGCTGCGCGACGGAGGAGATTCCCCGACAGCCTCTACCGCTGGAGTAATGTCATGCGCGTAGCCTAACGCGGCACGGACTGAGTCGCCTGCCAGCAGTACTTCAGGCACGCTTGCAATGCAATTTCTAGTCCTTTTCGTCAGTCCTCAAGGAGTGAAGACCACATGGGCGGTAAAGTCACGGTTATAGGGGCGGGCTTTTACGGCTCGACCACCGCGCAACGGCTGGCCGAGTTCGACATTTTTGACTCGGTGGTGCTCACCGATGTTGTCGAGGGCAAGCCCGAGGGCGTGGCGCTTGATATCAATCAGTCTCGTCCTATTGAGGGCTTTGAAACGACGGTGATTGGTGTAACTACCAGCAGTAACGGTGACGGATATGCGGCCATAGCCGGATCCGACGTGGTAATCATCACCGCCGGCATGGCCCGTAAACCGGGCATGAGCCGCATGGATCTGCTCGAGGTTAACGCCACAATTGTGCGTGGCGTGAGTGAGCAAATTGCGCGGCATGCGCCAGATGCTGTGGTCATCGTGGTGTCTAACCCGCTTGATGAGATGACTGCCTTGGTCTCACGGGTCACTGGTTTTCCGCACGAGCGGGTGCTCGGCCAGGCTGGGATGTTAGATACTGCCCGGTTTAGTCACTTTGTCGCAGAGAAGCTCGACGTACCGATTTCGATGGTTCGCACCCTCACGCTCGGCTCGCATGGCGACACCATGGTCCCCGTGCCGTCGCAGTGCAGTGTGACTGTGGATGGTTCGGCGCAACCGCTGAGCAAGCTGCTGGATTCTTCCGCTATTGACGAATTGGTGACGCGGACCCGTAACGGTGGCGCGGAGGTTATCGGGCTGCTGAAAACAGGATCGGCATATTATGCGCCGTCTGCCGCGGCCGCACGAATGGCGCAAGCTGTGATGCAGGATTCGGGTGCGGTAATGCCGGTGTGTGCGTGGGTAGACGGACAGTACGGCATTTCTGGCGTCTACTTGGGTGTGCAAGCTGAGTTGGGCGCGCAAGGTGTGCGCCGTGTCGTGGAGACCCCACTGGCTGACGCTGAGCTCGCCGAGCTTCGGCAAGCCGCCGAAGCGGTCCGCGGTAAGCAAGCCGACGTCGCTTCGCTGTAGGGCGTGCTGTAGAAATCCGTACGAGGTGGAGCGGTTCGATGCCAAGTTAGGAGAAGTTGTGTGAACACAACTTCTCCTAACTTGGCGAAAAGGTTGAGGAGAGGGTTCATGAACAAGGTCAAGGTCGCCGGCCCGGTGGTCGAGCTTGATGGCGACGAGATGACTCGGATCATTTGGTCGCTAATCAAAGAACAGCTCATTACGCCCTACCTCGACATTGACCTGCGCTACTACGACCTGTCGATCCAGAATCGTGACGCCACCGCCGACCAGATCACCATCGATGCCGCACATGCGATCGCCGAGCACAACGTTGGGGTGAAATGCGCCACTATCACGCCCGATGAAGCTCGAGTTGCCGAGTTTGACCTGCACAAGATGTGGCGCTCGCCAAACGGCACCATTCGTAACATCTTGGGCGGTGTGATCTTCCGAGAGCCAATCATCATGACGAATGTGCCACGGCTAGTGCCCGGCTGGAAAAGACCCATCATCGTGGGACGCCACGCGCACGCCGACCAGTACCGGGCCAGCGACTTTACCGTGCCGGGGCCGGGCACGGTAACGATCAGCTATACCCCCACTGACTCGGCGGCTGAACCGATGGAGTTCGAGGTCGCCAAGTTTACCGGCCCGGGCGTGGCGCTGGGCATGTTCAACTTTGACGATTCGATCCGGGATTTTGCCCGTGCATCCCTGCGCTATGGACTGCAGCGCGGCTTACCGGTGTATCTATCAACAAAAAATACTATTTTGAAAGCCTATGACGGCCGGTTCAAAGACATCTTCGCTGAGGTGTTCGAGTCCGAATTCAAGGCTGACTTCGAGCAGGCGGAACTGACTTATGAGCACCGGCTTATCGACGACATGGTCGCCGCCGCCCTCAAGTGGGAGGGTGGCTTCGTTTGGGCCTGCAAGAACTACGACGGCGATGTGCAGTCCGACGTGGTGGCGCAGGGTTTCGGCTCGTTGGGTCTGATGACTAGCGTGCTGCTGACTCCAGACGGCAAAACCATGGAAGCAGAGGCGGCGCACGGCACGGTGACCAGGCATTACCGGGCTCACCAGCGGGGCGAGAGAACCTCCACGAACCCCATTGCTTCTATTTTCGCTTGGACCCGCGGATTGGCCCATCGCGGTGTACTGGACGGCACCCCGGAGCTGGTCGCTTTCGCGCGCACGTTAGAGCAGGTCTGCGTTAGTACCGTGGAATCCGGCCAGATGACGAAGGATCTGGCGTTGTTGGTCGGCCCGCAGGCTTCGTGGCTTAGCACCGAAGAATTCTTGGCGGCAGTCGACTCAGGGCTGCGTCAGGCGCTGCGATAGCGGCTGTGCAATCCGCGATTCTTTGCCTTATCCGGCACTGTTTAACCACTCTGAGCAGTGGGAACTCCTGGCTGTATAAATTCTGTGTCTCGTGTCTAAAAAGCGACTACCGCAACCGGTGTCGCCGGTATACAGTTCTCCGAGCTACTGACTGGTAGCTGAAGTTTTTTTGGGGGCAAGAGCAATGGATGTATATATGGCCTGCGTTCGTATTCTGCCTTCGCCGGTACGCCTGTACCTCACCCACGGAGTGCCTTGCGTTATGGATCCACGATGGTAGCCGCCGAGCTTGGCGTGCATCTGAGTCCGGGAGGCGTTGCCGAAACTGCTCGTCCCTTGCTCCTTGCGGGGGCGCTTGGTGAGTGTGTTCACGTTGCTGGTGTTCATGCCGTGATGAAGCTGGCTGCGCAGCATGGTTGGGAGACTGTCTTCTTGGGTCCAGCTGTTCCGGTGAATACCTTTGTGGCAGCCATTGCCCAGAACCGGCCTACCCTGGTTGCTCTCAGCTATCGGCTCACACCACAGACCGGCGAGGCGTTGCTGCGATCGTTTCGGGAGCTGGTGGTAGCGCAAGGGCTTGGGGATTACCGATTCTGCTTTGGCGGTACCCCGCCGGTGGTGCAGCGAGCTCGCGGTTTGGGTTGGATAGAAGCGTGCTTCGACGGCACCGAGCCGCCGGAGCAGCTTGCCGACTATTTGCGGGGCGCAGTATCGGAGGCTCGCCCTACCCGTTACGCGGATACGTTTCAAACGCGTGTTGCCGCGACGTATCCTCGGCCGCTGCTGCGGCATCACTTCGGTCGGCCCACGGTTGCGGCAACTATCGATGGGGTCGCCGAGATCGCCGCGGCAGGTGCGTTGGACGTTATTTCGCTGGGGACAGACCAGGATGCCCAGGAGAACTTCTTCCACCCGCAACAGCAGGACCTAAGCCGTGCTGGGGCCGGGGGCGTTCCGGTGCGGAGTGCGCAAGATTTCACCCAGATTTACCAGGCGAGTCGGTGTGGGAACTTTCCGTTGGTTCGGACCTACGCCGGTACCAGGGATCTGATTCGACTTGCCCAGCTGCATCGGGACACGATCAGCAATGCCTGGTGCGCGGTGCCGCTATTTTGGTTCAATGCCATGGACGGGCGTGGGCCCATGCCTTTGCAAGAATCTATCCGGGCCCGGCAGGAGGCCATGGCCTGGCACGGTGCCCGAGGTATCGCCGTCGAGCTGAACGAGCCGCACCATTGGGGAATGCGGGACGCCCCGGATGTGGTTTTCTGTGCTGCTTCTTTCCTTGCCGCCTACAATGCTCGAAGCTATGGTGTCACCGATTACATCGCTCAGTTCATGTTCAATAGTCCTGCGGGCACATCGGATGCCATGGATCTGGCGAAGATGCTGGCATGTCTGGACCTGATCGAGCCGTTGTCGCAGGACGACCAACGCCCGTTCCGCATCTACCGGCAGACTCGCACCGGTTTGTTGAGTTATCCCACGGATCTGGCACAAGCTCGGGGACAGCTTGCCGCGTCGGTATATTTGCAGATGGCGCTGCACCCGCACGTGGTGCACGTGGTGGGTTTCTCTGAAGCTGATCACGAAGCAACGTCGGCTGACATCATCGAAGGCTGCGGCATCGCCCGGAGAGCCATCGACAATGCACTACGGGGACAGCCCGATCCCACATATGACCCGGCGGTACGGGCCCGACGGGAGCAGCTGGTCACCGAAACCACGTACTTGCTGGACCAGATTGCCGCGCTTGCCCCAGCCGATGTGGACGACCCCTGGGCTGATGCGGAAACTCTGACGCGGGCCGTAGAACTGGGCCTCATGGATGCGCCGCAGCTTCGGAGTAATCGGTTCGGTCGTGGACGCATCGTAACTAGCATCGTCGGGGGTTCCTGCGTCGCGGTGAATCCAGTTTCCGGACAGCCGATCTCCGAGGCGGAAAGACTCAGTTCCCTCGCCGGAGATGCAGTGGCTGTAGCAGCACTGTAGTACTGCACGGCTCATTGTTTTCACTTCGCCTGTGGGGAGGCCTCATGGCTGTATATGACTCTGCAATTGCTGTTATCGGCGCTGGCCACGGCGGGTTGACGCTTGCGGCACATCTGGGAGTACACGGACACCGAGTCCATCTGTTCAATCGTACGGCATCGACGTTGCTGCCGGTGCGTAGAAACGGGGGTATTGAACTGCATCACGAGGACGGATCGGTCACTTTCGGCCCGATAGCGATGGTCAGTACTAGGATGGCTAAGGTGCTGCGCGGAACACGACTGGTCTTGGTGGTCGTTCCGGCTTCGGCGCATCGCGACATTGCGCGACAGTGCGCTCAGCACTTGGACAACGATCATGTAGTAATCCTCAATCCGGGTCGGACCGGCGGCGCATTGGAGTTTCGGCGGACCTTATCGGAGATGGAGAGCCGGGCTCACTGCATCGTCGGCGAGACCGCCACATTTTTGTTCGCCAGTCGATGTATCGGCGCGGCGAGTGTGCGCATTTACGGTGTGAAAAAGGTTGTGCCGGTGGCTGCGCTGCCCGCGCTGGACACTCCTAAGCTGATGGCTGCGCTACCGCCGGCTTTAGAGTCTTTCATCCCGGCGCCTAGCGTGCTTTATACCAGCATGGAAAATTTGGGAGCAATTTTTCACCCCGTGCTGACGTTGCTCAATGTGGGACGGATAGAAAGTGGTCAGGGCGGTTTCCAGTTTTACGTTGAGGGCCTTACCCCTGGGATAGTGCGGGTGTTAGCTGCCGCTGACGCTGAACGCGTTGCTATAGGTAGGGCGCTAGGAGTAGCCACAAGCAGCGCGTGTGAGTGGCTATCTGACAGCTACTCACGTGACGTGCCGACTCTGCGGGAGGCCATTGTGGCTAACCCCAGCTATCAGGGAATTCCCGCTCCTTCCAGCATGGACCATCGGTACCTTCATGAGGAAGTCCCGATGAGCCTGGTGCCGCTGTCGCAGCTGGCGACCCTCGCCGGCGTGGCAACTCCCATCATCGATTCTCTGATCGACTTAGCATGCGTCATTCATAGCGTGGATTACCGGTCTGCGGGTCGCACGCTGACAAGCTTGAACCTATCTGAGATGTCCATACCGGAGCTCCATCACTTTGTCGCCACTGGAGAGCGGCTTCCCCATGTGAGGGCTCACGGCATCCGGTGGGGGCTCGAAGAAGCGGTGTAACAAGCTCCCCAGCGTAAGAGCTGTTTTCTAACGACAGTAGAAGCTTCGGTGGAAAGCCCACGCGTCGCTGATGATGTTCTCCAAACTAGCCTTGACGGGGCGCCAGCCCAGCTCGGCCTTGGCTTTGTCCGCGGCGGCGACCACGGTGACCGCGTCGCCGTCGCGGCGCGGTCCGATCTCCACCGGCAGTGGTTTGCCGGTGACGGCTCGGACTACATCGACGACCTGCTTGTTGCTGTATCCGGTTCCGGTGCCAAGGTTGTAAATCTTGTGCGCACCCGGCACGGTTGCCGTCAGCGCCAGCACATGCGCGGTTGCGAGGTCTTCCACATGAATGTAGTCGCGTATGCAGCTTCCATCGGGAGTGTCGTAGTCGTCGCCGTACAGCTGTAGTTTCTCCCGATCACCCGCCGCCGCTTGCAGAGCGATCGGTATGAGGTGCGTTTCGGGGTCGTGCCGTTCGCCCAGCGGTCCAGATGCTCCCGCCGCGTTAAAGTACCGCAAGCTCACCGCGCCTAGCCCGTGTGCGCGGGCTTCCCCAGTGATCATCATGTCTATTGCAAGCTTGCTGGCGCCATAAGGATTCGACGGATTGGTCGCCGAGAGCTCGGTCATTGGCTCATCAGTGTTGCCGTACACCGCGGCGGTGGAGGAAAATACCAGTCGAGGCACATCAGCATTTCGTACCGCCTCTAGCAGCGCCAACGAGCCCTGCACGTTGGTCTGCCAGTACAGCTCGGGGGAGACCACCGACTCACCAGCGGCGATTTTTGCCGCGAAATGCAGCACTCCGTCGGTGTCATGAGGTAAGTGTTCAGCGATGTCATGCACAGACGCCTCGATCAGCTGTACGCCGGCAGGAACGGTGTCGGCGTGGCCGGTGGACAGGTCATCCAGAACAGTGACGTTGTGTCCGGCCGTCAGTAGTTGGCGTACCACGACACCGCCAATGTAACCGGCGCCGCCAGTGACAAACAGTTTCACGACCATGTCCTCCGAGGTGAATTTGCCGGCAATTTAAGTGTGACCGTACTCGACGTCTTTGCGGCGCGTCTGCGCCAGGTTGTGTCAGGAATATGACAATGGTCGCCCTATTTAACCTACATTGGTCGAGGTATTTATCCGACAATGCTCGCAAACGGCCCAGCTGCTAGCCCTGCCGCCGCGTTCGACGTCTGTGCTGAAAGAATTGTTCAATGGCAGTCACGCAGCACATCACCGACCTAAACGAGCTACCGCCGGTTTCGCGGGAGCGCCGCGAGCGGGTGCTTTCGGGTATTCAGCCGACCGCCGATTCGTTCCACCTCGGCAACTACTTGGGGGCGATACGCCACTGGGTGAACATGCAGGCAACGCACGATTGCTTCTGCTTTATTCCTGACCTACACGCGATCACCATGGCTCATGATCCGGCCGCACTAGCCCGTCGAACTCGGGTGGCCGTCGCACAGCTGCTCGCGGTGGGAATCGACCCTGCGCGTTCCACGCTATTCGTGCAAAGTCATGTGCCCGAGCACAGTCAGCTGGCATGGGTGCTGGGTTGTATTACTGGTTTCGGTGAAGCGAGCCGGATGACACAGTTCAAGGACAAGTCCAGCAAGGGAGGTGCGGAGCGGGCCAGTGTGGGTTTGTTCACCTATCCGGTGCTGCAAGCCGCCGACATCCTGCTGTATCAGGCCGAGGCGGTTCCAGTAGGGGAAGATCAGCGCCAGCACCTGGAGCTTTCGCGTGATTTAGCCCAGCGGTTCAACAAGACGTTCGGAAACACGTTTACCGTGCCCGAACCGCATATCGTCAAAGACACCGCCAAAATCACCGACCTGCAAAGCCCCACCGCGAAAATGAGCAAATCGGGCTCCAGTCCACAAGGCATCGTGAACCTGCTTGACGAGCCAAAGGCCATCATCAAGAAGTTCCGCTCTGCGGTCACCGACGCCGACCGTGAAGTTGCCTTCGATCCAGAGCACAAGCCAGGTATTTCCAATTTGCTCACTATCTACAGCTCATTCTCGCAACAGAGCGTTCCCCACATTGAAGCTGCTTACTCTGGGCGTGGATACGGTGATTTCAAGTCCGAACTCGCGGAATTAGTGGTCGAAGCGTTGACCCCGATCCGGGAACGCACCCAGCAGCACCTCGACGACTCAGCGCAGTTGGATGCGATCTTGGCTGATGGTGCGACCAAGGCACGTGCCGTCGCCGGACACACTCTGACTGCGGTGTATGACCGGGTGGGCTTCTTAACCGTATGACAACTTCTAGAGGTGCGCGGGTGGCCTGGTTGAAGCGCTACACCGGTCGCGTCTGGAAAAGCTTGGAGTGGGCCTGGCAGCGTGGCGGCGCATGGTTCACCCGGATGTGCAAGGAACGAACCTGGTATGGCCATGCGCTCCGGGCCGGTGTCCGGTACAACGAGGCCAAGGGCACCCGCTTGGCCGCCGCACTCACCTATCGCAGCTTCCTGGCAGTGTTCCCGGTGTTGTTGCTGGCATTCTCGGTGCTGGGTTTCGTGCTGCAAGGTAACGCCAACGCCACCCGAGAAGTCGCCTCCTACTTGGCGGAAAATCTACCGACGCTGAAAGTGGACGTCATCGCCAAACAACGGTTGGCGGCCGGCATTATTGGCCTGGTCGGGGTGTTATTCGCCGGCTTGTCTTGGGTACAAGAGATCCGCACCGCAGTGCGGACGATGTGGAACAAAGCCGAAGACCCTGGTGCTCTGTGGTTGGCCAAGCTGGTCGACGTAGCAGTCATGCTTACGCTGGGCGCAGTAATGGCAATGTCGGTGGTTGCTACCTTTGCGTTCACGGCCGTAGCGGCCTTAGTGCTGGATCTTATCGGCGTGCCAGCGCACGGCACCGGATTTCAAGCCGTGAGCTTGCTGCTGGCTGTTTGCGTCAACATCGTGTTGGTCGCGCTGTTGCTGACATTCGTGCCGCGATTGAGTATGCCGTTGCGCCGATTATGGATTCCTGCATTGCTGGGCGGAGTGGCGTTAGAAGTGCTCAAACAGTTTGCACAGCTGTTTGTAGGGTACGCGGTGACCAACCCGGCATATGCGGTGGTAGCTACCGCCGTGGGTTTGCTGCTGTTCTTGAACTTTTTTAACCGACTGTTGCTGTTCTGCGCGGCGATCACCGCCACTAGTAGCGTCGGATCAGTTCGTGACAAGCCAGCGTTTGCGTTTCATGGCTGGCGATATCTGCGCCGCGCGGTAAAAGATGTGTCACAAAAGTCCTCTAAGCCCTAGTTTTCGCTAGGAGGTGTGCTCAGATGTTGTATGTGACGTGTTTGGCGCGACGCAGCTGCTTGCTCACTCGAGCGGATCCGGCGCGTTGGCTGAGCTTTCTGCGCCTGGAATCACTACCGCGAGCGCTGCCTAAAACCATGATTAAGTACCTTCGCAGACTTTCACGGCTAAACGTTAGTCGCTCGGCGGTGGCAGTTAGTCGTTGCCGCGCCTGACCCAACAGTGCGGTTGCCGCGGTCAGATCGTGACCAGCCCCGGCAGGTATCGGCGCATGCCAGGGTGCACCGAACGCGGCAAGGTCGCTTCGGGCATGGCCAAGTCGATCGGCGCACCCACGCAGCATTTCCGGGTCCAGCAGGGGCAGGCAACGTTGTACGAACGTTGCGATCTCTCGCAGCGTATGCGCCTTGGGTGGGGTCGGCACGGGCGCAGATGTAGGCATTGGTGCGGCAGTAGCGCGCGCGTCTACCGCACCAAAGCCCTGCGCGCGTGAGTAAGCATCGAGTTTCACCCATGCGGCCTGTAGCAGCTTCGCGACCTCGCGTAGTCCCTCGCGTGCCATGGTGCAGCTGCGTAGCGCATCGCCTGGTTCGCGTCGTGCCGAGCCGGCCAGTACTTGCGGCACCGTCCCGCATAGCTTGTCGATAGCTTCCGCATGGCAGCTAAACCACCTTGGCGCCGGTAGCCAGGCCAATGTTGCTCGTAGCCGGGCAGCGTTGGCCCGACGGTCTACCGGATGCGGTAACAGCCCATCACCAGTTTGCTGCTTCAGCGGCATGGCCGCGAGCTTAACCGGCGGCGTTCAGTTGCCAGCGTGTGCCACGCTGCGTGGCCGGAGCTGCCACCACTACCCTATCGATATTATACAGCTGGCAAGGAGGACAACCATGGTGAAGCCAACTAGATGGCTCCCGGTCGTCTTGTTGATCGCGCTCGCTGCCACCAGCGCTTGTGGCAGCCCCATTCCGGAAGCTAAATACAGTGGAGTCAACGTCGGAGCGGCGTTGGCGCCAGGTGGTGACGGCGATAACGGCTTCAACGATATGGCCATCGCCGCTTTAGGCCGGGCACATCACCGAATTGGGGTCGGCATCAAGCGCGTCACGCTATCGCAGCGCGGTGACGAGCGTGCTCAACGGCTTAACCAGCTAGCTGACCAGAGATACAGTCCCGTGATTGCGGTGGGAGACAAGTACGCGGCAGATCTGTCGGACGTGGCATCCCAGCACTCGCATACCATGTTTGCCATCGTGGACTGTGCCGCACCACGAGCGGAAAACGTTGCGAACATCACCTTTGCTGAGGAGCAGGGCAGCTATTTGATGGGTGTGGCTGCTGCCCGCAAAAGCGGCTCTGGCCATCTGGGTTTCATCGGAGGCAGCAGCGATGCACATACCCGGCGTTATCAGGCGGGGTTCGTGGCCGGCGCTCAATCTGTAAAGCCCAATATTGCCATCGATGTGCAGTATCTAGCGGGTCAGCCAGGCGTTTCGAGCAGCGATGGGCGCAACTCGCCGACCGCGGCCCGAGGCATAGCCGCCCAGATGTTGGAGCGCGGCGCTGATGTGCTGTATCACGCCGCGGGCAGTAGCGGCTTAGGTGTTTTTGACGCTGTAGTCACCGCGCGAGCGCAGGGTAACCGCGGGGTGTGGGCAATCGGTTCAGACACCGATCAGCATCTGGTGGCCACTCCTGAACAGCAGAAAATTATTCTCACCTCTATGGTGAAGCGGGTCGATAACGCGGTATACGCATTCATCGCCGACTATAACGCTGGCAAGGCCACTGGCGGTGTGCGTTTGATGACGCTGGCAGGGCAGGGCATGGATTTCGCCGTTTCAGGTGGCTACCTAGCCAAGTACAAACTGATCGCTGAACTCAACCGGGTCAAGCAGGCGATCATTGACCGAAAAATTACGGTGCCAACCACTCCCTAACCCGACCCGCAAGTGCGAGTTCTAAGCTGCAACCTATGACCTCCGATGCCCGCGACGCTTCGTTCCGCTCTAGCACCCGCAATCAGCTTGCGGCCGCGCCTAAGGTTGTGCTGCACGACCATCTCGATGGCGGGCTGCGGCCAGACACGCTGATCAAGCTTGCTGAGCAGTATGGTGTCGCGCTACCTAGCACCCAACCAGATGAGCTGGCGCAACACATTCAGCGAGGTGCCGCGTCTGGTTCGTTGCTTCGATACCTTGAACCGTTTAGCTACACTGTGGCGGTGCTGCAGACTACGCAGGCGCTGCGCCGGGTGGCCGCCGAATGCGTTGTTGACCTTGCGCTTGATGGTGTGGTGTATGCGGAGCTGCGTTTCGCGCCAGAGCTTTCCACCGAGCGGGGCTTGAGTACCTCCGAGGTCGTGGATGCGGTGCTGGAGGGGTTTGTGCTCGGCACCCAGCAGGCCGCCACACACGGTCGCCGCATTGTGCCGCGGGCCTTATTGTGTGCGATGAGACACCAGAATCGATCAGCGGAAATTGCTGAATTGACAGCTACCTATCACAGCGCGGGCGCCGCGGTGGCGGGGTTTGACATCGCAGGTCCAGAGGCGGGGTTCCCTCCCCATGGTCACGACGCCGCGTTTTCCTACCTGCGCGAAGCTGGCGTGCCCTTCACGGTGCATGCCGGGGAGGCTGCAGGTTTGGACAGCATCGCCGAGGCATTGGATGTTGGTGCGCGCCGACTGGGACATGGGGTGCGTCTAGCTGATGATGTGAGTTCGCAAAGCGGTACGCCGGTGCTGGGTCCGATCGCTGCTCGCGTGGTTGCTGAAGGCGTCGCACTGGAGCTCTGCCCTAAGTCGAATGTGGATACGTGCGCGGCGCCGTCTTTGGCCGAACACCCCTTCGCGCTGCTAGATCGGGCCGGTGTGTCAGTCACCGTGAACACCGACAATCGGTTAATGAGCGGAACATCTATGACGGACGAGTTCGAACGTTTGGTGCGCCAGTTTGGTTATGATTTGGCAGGCCTTGAACGGCTGACCCGTAACGCCGTCGCGGCGGCGTTCGTTGACGGCGACGTGCGCCGAGAGATCACCGATGAGCTGATCACTCCCGGTTACGCCGCGCTGCGTCGCTGACGGGTAGAGCGCTATTAGTCGTGCCAGTGGATGGCGCCGGCTATCTTGCCAATTACTCCCCGCCACGCTAGGGCAACCTGTTCGGGCTTGAGCCTGCGCAAGCGCCGCCGAGCCCAGAAACCGCCGTCACGCAGCGCGTCATCGAGTGTATCCAGCGGAGAGCCGACCGCAAAAACTTCGAGCGTTTCGGTGAGACCGCAGGCGTAGACCGCGTCGCGTGCAACTTCGGCCGCACTGACCAGCAGCTCGGCATCCCAGACATCGCGCCCGCCGCGCAAATTGCGCACGACCAGGTCCAGCTCGTAGCGGTCTTCGTCGGCGGGCGCGATCAGCTCTGGTCGTAGCTTCTGCTTAATCTGCTGAAATGCCTCAATATCTGCAAGGTCGTGTGCGGCGTTCGAGGCCGCAAATGTCACGAGTCCGCGGGCGGTACGGAAAAGGTGTAGCTCACCGTCTCCGGCGAGCAGCACCGCTTCCTCGCGTTCTTCACCCACGAGCTCTGTGTCTGATTCGCGCACGAAATCGGCCGAATCGGGTTCGCCGGGCTCTTCAGTTGGATCGGCGGGGGCATCAGCGGTGTCTTTCTGAGGAGCGTCGAGCTTCTCGCCCCGATGTTTCTTTGATCTGTTGGGTTCGTCGTCGGGAACCTGCACAGTTTCCGGTAACTCAAAATCGGCATCAAATTCCGCATCGAGCGCGTCAGGATCGGGTTCTGGCTCTACTACCGGTGTCGGGTAGAACATGGCTGTGCGGTAGTGGCGCAGCGTAAAACCGACTTTACCGCCGGGCAGTGCTATCTCGATGGGCTCGATTCCGGCGCTTTCCCAGAATTGGGTCACCTCGGGGGTGCGTTCGTAGCTTGGCTCGGTCGGTTCGTCCGCCAACTCGGATAGGGCCTCGGGCTCGTCACTAGGTGCCGCGGCTGCTTTGTCAGCGAGCGCTTTACGCCGGTTCTGTGCGGTTTGCTGTTGTTGTGCGCGGTTAGCTGCCCGCTTGGCCACGAATGCCTCCGGCTGGTTTGATTCCTGCTGAGATGATCCTAGTGCGTTCTAGTGTGTCTTCTTCTGGCACCAGGCCCTTGACTCTGGATGCACCGCAAGGGCGAACATGGCGAATAGCACTAAAAGCTGTGCGAGTTGAGCAATATGGAACAGCAGCGGATATGGCAGGAAAAGTAGGTACGCCACAACGGCCATGCCCATAGCAGACACGTACATCAAACGTCGCCAGGCGCGGTTTTTACCACTGTATAGCCGCCAGATTAAGAATGCATAAAGCAGCGCCACGAGCACGTTGCTCCAAGCGCGGATCAGGAACGCGATTTCGAGTTGGTGCACTACCGCATGATCTGAGGCTAGCGGCGCGCGCCCCAGAGATAGCTCGATGAGCTGGTCGCTGATCAGGATTGACATCAGTGCTGTCAGTACCGATAGCAGCAGGTTCACCCCCAGCAGCACTGAGGCTACGCGCAGCGTTCGGGGTATAGTTTGGAGCGTTTGCGTGTGGCCCACTTCCGCACCCGATACCTCAGGCATTGCACCCATGGCGCCTGGAGCGCTGATGGGAAATGGATATGCCGGCAAGGCTGGCCCAACGGCGCCAGGAGCCCACTGTGGCCGCCAGGTCAATTCGGGCTGTCGCCGCATCATTTCCGGAGGAAATGGAGGAGTTGATGGCACGCGGGGAGGTAGCGGTACCGATATAGGGACTGCTGGCATCGCGGATATTGGGGCGGCGTTATTTCCCGGCGGCACCGAATTTCCCGGCGGCACCGAATTTCCCGGCGGCACTGACATTGGCCGAGGCGCTACTCGAGCTCGGCCAGCTGACTTACCGTCGGCCCAGGGGGCAGCGTTCGATGGTGGTGCGCTCGCCGGGGCGCCACCGGGCGCTATGCCGCGCGCTCGACCCCGGGGAGACTCCACACTTTCCACGCATTGCGCCTTTCACGGTTTCACTACAGTTGTGCTGCTTACCTGAGCAAGGTTACCGCTTGCGGTAGTACCGTGAGCGGTTATGGAGCTCACCGTGGTGGACCACCCGTTGGCGGCAACCCGGTTAACGGTGCTGCGAGACGAGCGCACTACGCCGCAGGCTTTTCGTGTGGCGCTGCGCGAGCTGGCGACCGTACTGGTGCTTGAGGCCAGTAGGAGACTGCCTTTTGAGCAGTTTGAGGTACGCACGCCACTGGCTGCCACAACGGGGGTGCGCATGGGTGTGGCTCCGCTGCTGGTCCCAGTGCTGCGGGCGGGGCTTGGCATGGCTGATGCCGCGCTAGAGCTGCTGCCTGAGGCAAGTATGGGTTTTGTCGGGTTGGCTCGAGACGAAAGTACGCTGCGCCCCACCGCATATCTAGAATCGCTTCCAGCCGACTTGAGCGGGCGCACCGTGATACTACTGGATCCAATGCTCGCTACCGGCGGATCGCTGGAGCACTGTCTGCGATTGCTAACTGCTCGTGGCGCCTCCGACATTCTGGTTATTTGCGCTCTCGCCGCCCCAGAAGGGGTGGAGCGGCTGCGCTCCGGTGGCTGGCCGATACGCGTGTTTACCGCCGCTGTGGACGACAAGCTCAACGATGTCGGTTATATCGTGCCAGGTTTAGGCGACGCCGGGGACAGACAGTTCGGAGCGGTCTAGGGCGACAGTTGCGGAAACGTTGAAGCTCGACAGGTTTCGCAGCCTGGCCGAACCCCCGGGTGGCCACGTGTAATACGCTTGTGTTACGCTGAAGGGTGCATGCGACGGGTGAAGCGTATGACGAGGTGCCATATGCGGACCTGGTTTTCATTGAGGTTGATTGGTCGGAGGCAGCCGAGCACATCCGTGCTCGTAGCCTTCGGATGAATCGACCTGGCGAGTTCAATGTGGAGCCAGCGTGGGCGGACGAGGCGGTAGCGGATCCTTACCGGCTTGTGGGTTCAGCAGGTAGCCAGAGTGGGCTAACTGTGAAAGTTTTGGGTTGGTCACCAGGCGCGCCAGCTTGTGCGTCAGGTGATTTTGGCCGATTACTAAAGGTGATTCTGGCGCCAAAGGATCATCCACCCACTGGCCTTTGGTGGGGAGCTACCGCGATGGATGCCAACAATGCTGACCGCCGACGATATGAGGAGGAGTCGTGAGCGACACCAGCATCCGCCAGAGTTTGGCACGCGAGGCTCGCGAGGCGCAAGCGCGTCGCGAGGAAGCTCCAGGAAAGATGTTTCGCAGCCGGGGTAGTAGCGCTGCTAGTAATGTCTATACGCTGCGAATGCCCGCTGACCGGTTAGCTGAGCTGCGGGACTTAGCCGAAAACCAGCACGAGCAGCCGTCCGTTTTGATGCGCCGATGGGTGCTAGAGCGGCTCGACAGCGAACGTGTTCACCAGTCAGATATCGCAGATGTTCGTCAGATGCTCAGTCGAGCGCTACATAAACTTGATCACCTCGTCGAGGATGACGCTGTAGCGTCGTAGCACCATTCAGAAGCGACGTAGACACTTGCCTGTTCGCTAGCCACCAGCGGGGTAATCCCAGCTGGTGGCTGTCGTTTGGGCCTCTTCAAGCACGACCCATGAGGCTTAAAGATGGCGTCAATATCGCGGGTTGACCGCCGCGCATCGTAAGCCAAAGCCATAGCCGCGCCGCCGAACACATAAAGATCAGCGACCACATCCCGTCGAGCCAATCGGTCGCCCAGTCGTCGCACTGCGTGTTCAATCGAGGCCCGATCAAGTAGCGGCTCTAACTCATTCATGCGACATCCAATTCATGGCCGGAAACGAAGATGCCGCGGCGCCGGAAAGCCGCCGGTGCGTGAACTACCGCATCCACCCGTGCCGCGGGAGTGTTGAACGGAAACCAAAATCTGCGCAGGTGCCATGAGTGGCTCCACGCGGGCGCACCTTGGTGATCACGTGCGATGAGGTGTTCGGCGAGAGCAGCCAGAAAAACGTCCCAGTGCTCATCCCCTGTGGACTGCGGCTCTTCTGTTACGAGCGCGGACCTCGTTTCTACCGTCTCGTGGCGGTGCTCCTCGAGAAACTCGGCGATGAGCCGCCATCGCGCCGACTCGCTGATTCCGCTCAGCTTCGCTCCAAGCTCGGCCAGCTTCAGCGGGCGGTAGGCGATTCTGCCAAGGGTTGTGGCCATAGAAGTTACGGTAACCGAGCCGTTGCCAGGCCAGTAGCTTGGCGCGAAACATTATCCGCAAAATCGCCAAGGTTTTACCGACTCGAGGGGTAGCCTGGAATCACTGAGCGCTTACAGCTCAAGTGATCATGCAATGTGCGAGGTGAGCAACCATGGTTTTTATTCCGGCTGCGATCGAGGGCATCGAGGGCGCAGAGGCCTTAGGAGCTGGGCGCGCGGCTGGTGGTGGAGGTCGGAAGCTGCTCGCGAGAATGTGTACGTCCAGGCAGGGGGGTTCTGAGCCAATTACCGGTGGCGTGCCCGTGCGAGAGACTCCCGACGATGATACCCGCTACGCTCCTCCCCGCTTGCTAGGCGCTGTTACGCGAACAGTGAAGGATGTAGTTGTGGAGACGGGTAACGCGGTAGCCGTTAGTGCGGTTAGCGGCGGCCCTGAGCCAACGAACGTTGGACAGGCGCCCCCAACCAGTCAGCCGACGAGTTCCGGCATTGAGCGCATGGACGTTATCCCGACACCGAGCACCGGTCACCCTGCTTTCTGGGGTGACTGGACGCCAGGTACAGGGCCTGCTAAAACGGGGAGGGAGCAGGTCTCGGCGACAGCGAGTAGGGACCCTAACGGCCCAGGAGCGCTTCAACGCCAGACCGCTGCTGCCACGGGGGCGTCTCCAGCTCCCGCAGCAACGGCCGCCTAAGCTGACAGAATCGCACTTGCGCGGCCTTGCATCAGTTAAGCTGAGCTAATCAAGCAGCGCAGGCCGTTGGGCAGAGGAGCCGGACATGTCACGCTCCGCGATGGGTGGGTCTACCCGGCGCCAGCAGCTGTCGGCTGTGCGGGTGCAGGCCCCGAGCCTGGCTGACGCCTTTCAGTTGCTCGCCGCCCCTATCGGTTCTGACGTGGACTCCGATCGTCAGCAGATCAGCGCGGCGATCGCGGACCGTATCGCACAGGCCAAGCAGGCCGTACCCGAGCTTGATGCCAGCCCGGTAGATGCCAACGCCAACGAACTGCTGCACCTGCTGGCCCGCGAGCGTGACGAAGCCCAGCGTCGCCACGTCCAAGCGTCGCGCAAAGCCACCGGCAGCGCGGCGGCGGTGCGTGCGAAGCGCGCTGTCGCCGCGCTGAACGCGGCCGTAGAGCTTGCGGGTCTACTGCAGGATCGGCAAGCGAAAAAACCAGACGGCCCCGCGCGAA
>JBBSOC010000048.1:0-18638 GCA_038260095.1 Mycobacteriales bacterium
AATCGGATCTCCTCCACACCCATGCCGCCCACCACGCCGATGCCCGCCGCCGCGGCCAGTGCCGAAGCCCGCAGCAACCAGCCGCGTCTGTCCATTGCGCTGACCTCCCGTTCGTACAGCCCTCACAGTCTGCGAAACACAGGCTGTCTAGAGTCAGCGGTGAGCAAGCCTATTTGACCGCTGGTGTCTCCTCGTACCCGCTAGGGGTTCGAATTGCTCCGGGGATAAAGTTTTTGATGTTAAGCAGTGGCGGAGTGTCGCCCTTGCCTTGCATATTCGATCCACTTAAAAGCCAAAGGATTGGTCTCGTGCCACAGCCCGTTGTAGTAGTTGCCGAGGAACTCGCTCCCGCCGCGCTAAATGTGCTCTCGCACGATTTCGCGATACGGCAGGTGGATGGCACTGATCGCCGCGCGCTGCTAGCGGCGCTATCGGATGCTGATGCTCTGCTGGTGCGCAGCGCAACGCTCGTTGACGACGAGGTGTTGGCGGCCGCGCCGCGACTAAAGGTGGTAGCTCGCGCGGGTGTGGGTTTAGACAACGTGGACACTAGTGCCGCAACCGCACGGGGCGTGATGGTGGTGAACGCCCCAACCTCCAATATCACTAGTGCTGCCGAACACGCGGTGGCGCTGCTACTGGCGACCGCCCGCAACATCTCACCCGCTCACGCCGCGCTACGAGCTGGCCAATGGAAGCGGTCTAAGTACACCGGCGTGGAGCTGCTGGACAAGACCGTCGGTGTTGTGGGCCTGGGCCGAGTGGGTGTCCTGTTCGCCCAGCGCATGGCGGGCTTCGGGGTGAATCTGGTGGCATATGACCCCTATGTGCAGCCGGCTCGCGCTGCCCAACTTGGCGTGCGGCTGGTCAGCCTGGAGGAGTTGTTGGGATGCAGTGATTTTATCTCCATCCACCTTCCCAAGACGCCGGAAACTGTCGGTTTGATCTCTGAGCGTGAGCTCAACTTAGTCAAGCCCGGGGTGCGTATTATCAATTGCGCCCGCGGCGGTTTGCTCGATGAGCAGGCGCTGGCCGCGGCGTTGGCTGACGGCCGAGTGGCCGCTGCCGGCAGTGATGTGTACGCCAAAGAGCCCTGCACGGACTCGCCGCTGTTTGAGCTCGACAACGTTGTGGCCACTCCGCACTTGGGGGCTTCAACGGTAGAGGCTCAGGACAAGGCGGGGCTTGCGGTGGCAAAAAGCGTCAAGCTCGCACTTGATGGCGAGTTTGTGCCTGACGCGGTGAATGTGCAGGCTGGAGGCGTCGTGGCGGAAGATGTTCGTCCCGGGCTCCCGCTTGCGGAGAAGCTCGGCCGTATCTTCACTGCTCTGGCCGGCGGCGCGACGCACAGCATTACTGTGGATGTCCGTGGCGAGATTGTCGAGCACGATGTCAGCGCGCTGCAGCTTGCTGCGCTCAAGGGCGCGTTCACCGACATTACCGAGGAGCGGGTCACGTTTGTGAACGCACCGCTGTTGGCCAAGGAACGGGGTGTGGACGTGGGTCTGACTACTAGCTCAGATAGTCCGGATTATCGCAATGTCGTCACTGTGCACGGAGTCCGTGGTGATGGCAGCACGCTGAGCATCTCTGGAACGTTGCTCGGTCACAAACAGGTACAAAAGATCACCAAAGTGGACGGTTTTGACCTCGATTTAGTCCCCGAGGGGCACGTGCTGTTCTTCCGTTATGACGACCGCCCCGGCGTGGTGGGAACCCTAGGCCGGATGCTTGGCGATGCCGCTATCAACATTGCCGGTATGCAGGTGGGTCGTACTTCCACTGGCGGCGATGCTTTGATGGCGCTCACGGTGGATCAGGAAGTGTCGCCTGAACTGCTGCAGTCGGTTTCGGTGGCAATAGGCGCGGTCGCTTCTAGCAGCGTCGCGCTAGAGGAGTAGGTCCCGAGTGGGCTGAGCTGCTTTTTCTCGGTGTTGCTGCGGTGAACACGAAGGTGGGATTAACCTCTGATATTGACAGGTCTTGCGGAAGTTGAGAGGGCGCAGCGATGTCTTCCTTTGATATACAGGTAGAGGGAGAGCTGCTGGTGCGTTCAGCCATTGTGATCGCACCGTTAGCTGACCTTGGTAGGCACGTGGCTATCGCGCCGGCGTGGGGGAGAAAAGCCTACTTGGTTGATACCGCGGGCACATATCGGTTGGCCGACGGACAGTTAGGGGGAGCTCCGAGGAGCATTCTGTCTGTCCTACCAGAGAAAGTGCTGAAAAGCCTCGGTAAAGACCCTTGGCCAAGACTCCAGTTCTTGCAGGTGCTGTTCGATCTTAAAAAGCAAGAGCAAAAGCAAGAACCTGCTGCTGCCCTGCAATTAGTGATCCCACGCGATCCTACGATTACCCCGACTGTGGGGAGGTTTTATTGGGGGAACGGCATGTCGGATTTGAGCCCTGATGACCTGCACAGGTTAGAGCCCTTTCACATTGTTTCTCTGGACGATGGCGGGAGATATCTAATGCAAAAAAGTTGAAAGCCAACGGCGGGGAGCTGCCGCTGGCGGCCGAGAACAGTCCGCTATGTGCTTTGCTCGGTCCACTTGCCAAGCTGAATTGGGTGCCCCCAAGGGGTGGTCGGCGAGTCCAACGCGGAGAACCGGTATTTGCTCCGTCAACCCCGTTGCGTACCGCCTCCCGTCTGATTAGGTCAGCGACCGTTGATGGACTACCGCCTCATCGGCGGGGCCCCACTCGATAGCGCTAGAGGGATAGTGCTGGAGGAGAAGCATCCTTCGGTGTGCGGCACGATGTGCATCAACTTTCGCTGCATATCGTGCCGCTTGTGCTGCTACACTCGTACCATGAGTAGACGTGTCACTGTGACTTTGGCGGAAGCAGAAGAGTCTTCGGTATCAATATTCTCTAATCCTCGACGCAGTGAACACGCAGCCTTGACTTCATGGGCCGCACAGCACGGTTTTGCTGGGCTCGGTTCGGAGGCTTCAGTTATCCGCGCGTTAGTGCAAGCCGGTGCTGAGGCTTTGCGAGAAGACGCTTTAGATAGGGCATATGCCGAAGTTGCGGCTTCGGCTAGCCAGGCAGAGCGGGATGAGAATCGCGCGATTCGTTCCCGATACGTTGAGCGAACCGAACGATTCGCGCCTGAATGAACGCGCCATCCCGCGGGCAGATCTTCCGTGTGGACCTTGGTTACGGGCCAAAACCGTGGTTGATCGTCAGCAACAATTCACGTAATCGCAAGCTGGATACAGTTCTCGCCGTCCGTATTACAACCACTCAAAAACATGCGCACCTTCCTACCCACGTGCCACTATGCGGCGCTGATCCACTCGTTGGTGCCGTGAACGTCGATGACTTAGTGCAGTTGTATCAGGATGAGCTCACCGAACCGCTCGGGGCGCTCAGTCCAGCCACGATGCTGGCGGTCAACGTCGCTCTCAAGATTGCGCTGGCCGTGCCATAGGAGGCAGTGACTACACTCACACGCCATGAAGACGAAAATTGCGGTCATTTCCGGTGACGGCATCGGACCTGAGGTAGTGGCCGAAGGGCTGAAAGTTCTTGCGGCCGTGTTGCCAGATATTGCGGTCACCCATTTCGAGTTGGGCGCCGCCCGCTGGCACGCTACCGGCGACGTGTTACCCGATGCCGAACTAGCCGCACTTGCCGATCATGACGCGATTCTGCTTGGTGCCGTCGGTGACCCGAGCGTCCCTGCTGGGGTACTCGAACGCGGTCTGCTGCTCAAGCTGCGGTTTGCCTTTGATCATTTCATAAATTTACGACCGGCCCGTCTACTGCCTGGGGTAAGCACGCCACTGGTCGGGGTGAAGCCTGGCGATATCGACATGGTGGTGGTTCGGGAGGGGACCGAGGGACTCTACTGCGGCGCCGGGGGTGTGCTGCGAAAAGGCACAGCGGCCGAGATTGCGACCGAAGAGAGCCTGAACACCCGTAGTGGCGTGGAGCGCGTGATAGCAGATGCGTTCTCCCGCGCCGCTGCCCGACCGCGTCGCAAACTGACCCTAGTGCACAAGAAGAATGTTTTGATACATGCTGGGGATTTGTGGGCCCGCACGTTCGCTGAAGTTGCACCACAATTCCCGGACGTCACTACGGAGTATCTGCACGTCGATGCCGCGGCTATGTTCATGGTGAGCCAGCCACAACGCTTCGATGTGGTGGTAACTGACAATCTCTTCGGTGACATCCTCACCGACATCGCCGCTGTGGTGAGCGGCGGCATTGGGCTTGCTGCCAGCGGCAACATCAACCCTACGCGCGCGTATCCGTCCATGTTTGAGCCAGTGCATGGCTCCGCACCCGACATCGCGGGAACAGGTGTAGCCGACCCGGTGGCAGCCATTTTGTCGGTAGCGCTGCTGCTGGAGCACCTTGGCCACAGCAGCGCGGCCGTGCGGGTTGAGGCGGCGGTCGCCGAGGAACTTGCCAACCGCGCTCCAGGAGAGCAGCTTCGAACGCAGCAAGTGGGCGAGAGAGTCCTGGCTGCGCTGAAAAGGAATCTGTCATGACGTCCGTGGCTTCGCCGTTCACCCTGCGGCCTTCTTCGCATCTGACTAGCGACGCCGAGCGCTCGGCCAAGCTTTCCTCGCCCGGCTTCGGCACGGTTTTCACCGATCACATGGTGACGATCAACTATCGTGAAGGTCTCGAGGGCGGCGGCTGGCACAACGCTCAACTGGTGCCCTATGGCCCCCTGGCGTTGGACCCGGCAACCGCTGCACTGCACTACGGGCAGTCAGTATTCGAAGGCGTAAAGGCGTATCGGATGCCCGACGGCGCGATCACATTATTTCGGCCGGAACGTAACGCGCAGCGTTTTCAACGATCCTGTGCCCGCATGGCGATACCGCCGCTGCCAGAAGAGCTCTTCCTCGAGTCGATTCGGGTCCTGGTCTCTCAGGACCGCGCGTGGGTGCCCGATGCCCCGGAAACCAGCCTGTATCTACGGCCGTTCTGTTTTGCCAGTGAGGCATTCCTAGGAGTGCGGCCAGCACGGGAATATCTGTACATGTTGCTGGCGTCTCCGGTCGGTGCCTACTTTGCCAACGGAGTGGCGCCGGTCTCGGTGTGGCTATCCACTGATTACACCCGGGCCGCTCCAGGCGGCACAGGTGAGGCCAAGTGTGCGGGTAACTACGCGGCCAGTTTGGTGGCGCAGGTGCAGGCAGCTCAGGCCGGCTGCGACCAGGTCGTGTGGCTGGACGCGGTGGAGCGTCGTTGGGTGGAAGAGATGGGCGGAATGAACTTGTTTTTCGTCTTCACCGACTTCGCCGGCCAGGTCAGTTTGATCACACCCGGGCTCACCGGAACACTACTTGCCGGGGTGACACGGGAATCGATTCTGCAGCTTGCACCCGATCTGGGCTACAACGTTTCGCAACGGGGAATCTCCACTCAGGAGTGGCGGCAAGCCGCGGGGTCGGGAGAGCTCACCGAAGTGTTCGCCTGCGGAACCGCCGCGGTGATCACCCCGGTGGGGACCGTGAAGAGCGCCGCTGGTGAGTTCAGTGTGGGGGACGGTCAACCAGGACCGGTCACTATGCGGCTGCGCGAGCTGCTGCTCGACATTCAGCACGGTCGAGCCGCCGATCCGCATGGATGGCGGCGAGTGCTCCTTCCAGCGCCGTAGATGCTGAATCGATCCCACTATTCGGGAACGGCTTTCCACTCTGCGGTAAGTGTGCCATTCTTATTGGCGTGAAGCACACCACCAGTCAGCTTATTATCTGCTAGCGCGCCGGCACACTTGCCAGCGCGCAGACCTCCCACGTAGTGGGGGGTCTTTTGTTTGTTACCCCAGTTTTCGACAAACCCGAAGGAAGGCCCGTCATGAACGACAGCTTCCACGTCTACGACACCACGCTGCGGGACGGGGCTCAACGGGAAGGCATCTCCTACTCAGTCACCGACAAGCTGGCCGTGGCGCGGTTGCTGGACGAATTCGGGGTGGGTTTCATCGAGGGAGGCTGGCCTGGCGCGATGCCGAAGGACACCGAGTTCTTCGCCCGGGCCCGCACAGAGCTACAGCTTCGTCACGCGCAGCTGGTCGCCTTCGGTGCTACTCGCCGCGCGGGGGTGGCTGTAGACGCCGATCCGCAGGTTGCCGCGTTGCTGGCTTCGGGTGCGCCCGTGGTGACGCTGGTTGCTAAGTCTGATGTGCGGCACGTGGAGCAAGCCCTGCGTACCACGCGGGATGAGAACCTGGCCATGGTTTTTGACACCGTGAGCTATCTGGTGGAGCACGGACGGCGAGTATTCATCGACTGTGAGCACTTCTTCGACGGCTATATGGCCGATCCCGACTACGGGGTCGCGGTGCTCGATGCCGCCGCTAGCGCCGGCGTCGAGGTAGGGGTGCTCTGCGATACCAACGGCGGCATGCTCCCGATGCGGCTTGCTGACATTGTCACCGAGGTCCGTGGGCGCACCAGCCTTCGGCTCGGAATCCATTGCCAGGACGACACCGCATGCGCGGTGGCCAACACGCTCGCCGCGGTGGACGCCGGAGTCACGCACGTGCAGTGCACTGCCAACGGCTATGGCGAGCGCACCGGAAACGCGGACCTGTTCGCTGTGGTGGCGGGTCTGGAACACAAGATGAATCACAGGGTACTTCCTCCAGGCTGTCTGGAGGAGATGGTGCGCGTGTCGCACGCCATCGCCGAGATCGCCAACATTCGCCCAAACACCCATCAGGCGTATGTCGGTGCGAGTGCGTTCGCTCACAAGGCGGGCCTGCACGCCAGCGCGATCAAGGTCAGCCCGGCGCTCTATAACCATATGGAGCCCGAAGCTGTCGGTAATGACATGCGCATTCTTGTTACGGAGATGGCCGGTCGGGCCTCGGTAGAGCTCAAGAGTCGCGAGCTCGGTCTCGACCTGACCGGCCATCCAGAGACCGTGGGCGCGGTGGTTGCGGCCGTGAAGGCCAAAGAGGCGCAGGGCTGGTCATTCGAGGCCGCCGATGCCTCCTTTGAGCTGCTGGTGCGCGAGCAACTGGGCGCTAGGGCCGGTGCTGTGACGCCTTTCACGCTGGAGTCCTACCGAGTGTCGGTGGAGCATCGAGCCGATGCCGATGTTCTCAGTGAGGCGACGGTGAAGGTGCGAGTGAACGGCGAGCGGGTCATTACTACCGCTGAGGGCAACGGCCCGGTGAGCGCGCTGGACCACGCGCTGCGGGAGGCTCTGGTGCAGCAGTTCCCGAGGCTGGGCAGTCTGGGGCTTGCCGACTACAAGGTCCGCATCTTGGAAGGCAAGCACGGCACAGACGCTGTGACTCGGGTGCTCATTGACACCAGTGACGGCCAACGTAGCTGGACCACCGTAGGCGTGCACGACAATGTGATTGAAGCATCCTGGCAGGCGCTGCTGGACGCTATCGTCTACGGCCTGCTCCCACAGCAATCTGGCGCCACTGGAAACACTGCCGTCGCGCCGCCGGTGTGGTCGGTCAGTGGAGGTTCAGCGGTAGATTCCGCGCCCACCGATGCGGAGTCAACGGTTTCGGTCGGGTAGAGTCGTTAGCCGGAGATAGCCGCGCTGTTCGGAGTATCGTTGGTGCACGGTTTTTTTCGTCATGGGGTATGGGGTAATTGGCAGCCCAACGGTTTCTGGATCCGTTAGTCTAGGTTCGAGTCCTGGTACCCCAGCTGCACCATCGCTCGGCCCCGTCGTCTAGAGGCCTAGGACGTCGCCCTCTCAAGGCGGTAACGCCGGTTCGAATCCGGTCGGGGCTACAAACGAAGTGCGTTGCCCGTCGGGGTTTGAACCCGGTGGTGCGGCCGAATCCGGTCGGGGCTACCGAAAGGGTGGAGTGTGTTCGCGCAGATCGCGAACCAAATTTCGTCCGCATATGGCATGGGCCATTTGATCATGGTTTCGGAGTGTTCTGGCAGGCGTTCGTAGTCTCGGACCAGGCGACGGTAGCGGACAAGTCATACGGCAGGGCCGTCATCAGTGACGGTAGGCGTGGGTACGGTGGCGGATGTCAAAGACGGAAACTTCTTGCTTGCTTTTGTCGATTTCGTAGAGGACCCGCCAATAACGCATCAGTCGGGCACTCCAGATGCCATCGAAAGGCTCATGTAACGCTTTACCCAGTCTATAAGGATTCACCAGAAGTGGCCCAGTAATGAACTCGACGGCAGCAACAGCCACATCATGGGGAAGTTTACTGGTAATAGCACGACGAGCCGGAGGCGTAACAGTAACTTCATACCGACTATCAGAATGATTCACTGCCGCTCGTTTAGTAAATCCCGTACCGCCCGTGCTCCCCGCACTACATCTCCTCGAGCTACTGCCTGACGACCCTCAACTAAGTTTTGTACGGCTTCCGAGTCGGACAGCACGTCAACGGTTTCCTGGAGTTCTTCTAAGAGATCAGCAGGCACAATAGCGGCAATACGGTTACCGTGAGAAACCAGTTTGACGACCCGACCATGAGCAACCACATTTAATGCCGTACCCAACCGATCCGGGTGTGTGATCAGCTCCTCCACAGACATATCGCGCGCCAGCATGCTCATGCCTCCCAGCTTAACCCATAACCAGAGTTACTAGACCGTGTGCGATCGGCGAAAGTCAGCGAACGCAGCCGAATCCGGTCGGGCATACAGCAAAGTGAGTGTTCGTTAGCTAACGAACACTCACTTTGCTGTATGCGGCCAATGTCGTCCTTTCGTCTAGTAATTACACTCCGATCAGCCAAATGAATTGCCGCAACTTGGCCGCATCCGTGGTGCGTCATTCGCTTGTGGATGAGCCTCTCACAGCCGAGCGCATGTTGTTTGCCCAGCTCAAAGCGGATTTATTCTCGCTCGAGCGGAGACGATGGCCGCTCCGCCGCTGCTAGTCATAGATGTGGCTGTCACTAAAACGTGCCCGCGACACGCCTAAACCCCATACGGGGTGGCCGGAGTTCAGGCGGTTCCGCTAGTCTGCAGTCCCGACGAGCATTCTTATGCTGCGGACTCATAACCGTTTGTTCCCTATATTACGAGGTAAGTCATGAAAAAATTTGTAGCGGCCGCGGCTCTCGCGGTTGCCCTGTCTGCTGCCTCCGCTGCTCCGGCGTTGGCTGCGGACACTGATGGGGGCTTAACTAGCCCACTGAGCCAGCTGTCGGCTGGTCACCCCGAGAACAAGGGCAGCTGTGGCGGCTCTTGGTGCCAGGGTGATCGTCACGGCACCTCAGGCAACGACAACCAGAATGGCGGCTCTTGGTGCCAGGATCACGACAACCACAACGGCGGCCATGCTCGATGCAACCGCGGAGCCCACAGCACCTACGTTCCTGGAAACCACAGCACCTACGTTCCTGGAAACCCTAACTGCAAGTGGTGCAACACCAGCACCTCAACTCCGCCAACCTCGGAAACCCCAACCCCAACAGCGACCCCTACGACGGTTGCTAGCCACCTTCCCGTCACGGGTGCTTCCACTGGCATCATCGCCGGTGTTGCCGCGCTGATGGTTGCTGGCGGTATCTTTGCGGTTCGTGTTGCTCGTCGTCGTGGCCGTCACGCCGGAGCTGCCGCATAACTCCTAGTACAGTTTGGTTTAGCCAGCACGGTGTTTAGCCAGCATCTTTTTGGCTAACCATGTACTAGCTGTAAAGAAGTAGCAAATGCACAAAGGCTGGGCCCTAGGGCCCAGCCTTTGTGCATTTCCAAAAAGCTCATTTCAGAAGAACTAACGCGATCCCTTATTTCTCCGTGTGGGGCTCGCTGAGCTGCCGCGCGGCGCGTAGTACCGCCGAAGCGTACTTCGCGCCTGGTTTGCGACCCAGCCGCTGAATTGGTCCAGAAATGCTCACCGCGGCGATGACCCCATTCTGCGGGCCCCACACCGGCGCTGATACCGAGGCCACTCCGGGCTCACGTTCACCCACGCTTGCCGCCCATCCGTTGCGGCGTGTTTCCGCGAGCGTTCGAGCAGAGAATTTAGCGCCGGGAAACTTGGCGTGTAGTACTGCTTGGGTGGTCAGCTCCGCGGGTTCCCATGCCAGCAGCACGTGGGCGCCGGAGCCGGCGGTCAACGGAAGCACCGAGCCCAGCGGAATGGTGTCCCGGAGACCGCTCGCACGCTCGGCGACCGCGACGCAGACCCGTCCCTCGCCGCGCCGGAGATACAGCTGCGCACTTTCGCCGGTGAGGTCCCGCAGCTCAATCAGCACTGGGCGGGCTATGGAAATCAGCAGATCCGGTGTCGCGTTTGCGTACTGGGAGAGCCGTGGTCCCAGTTTGAATTGTCCCGCTTGGTCCCGCATGAGTAGTCCGTGCGCTTCGAGCGCTTGCGCGAGCCGATGCGCGGTGGCTCGTGGTAGCCCCGTGCGCCTGATCAATTCGGCCAGACTTGCTCCGTGAACACTTGCGTCCATGACGGCGACCGCTTTGTCTAGCACGCCGACTCCGCTGCTAAGCTTTCCCATAGAACGAAACTATCATCTCACATAATGAAACATTGCCGCTGTGTCCGATCTCCGTCGCTCGGCTTGCTCTACGTAGCGAACTCCCTTGATCGCGGCCAGCGCGTATCCCCTTGGCATTACCGCATTGGAGGCCGTCTTATGGGTCAGACTCTTGCCGAGAAACTTTGGCAATCACATGTTGTTTATAGCGCGCAGGGCGAGCCCGATTTGCTCTACATCGATCTGCATCTAACGCATGAAGTGACGAGTCCGCAAGCTTTCGACGGGCTTCGTGCCGCTGACCGGAGGGTGCGCCGTCCCGATCTCACGATAGCCACCGAGGACCACAACGTACCCACCACGAACATCGATCGACCGATCGTTGATCCGGTTTCGCGCACTCAAGTAGAGACACTCCGGCGCAACTGCGCGGAGTTTGGTGTGCGGCTACACAAACTCGGCGATGACGATCAGGGCATCGTGCATGTTATTGGTCCGCAGCTCGGGCTGACGCAACCTGGCATGACGGTAGTGTGCGGCGATAGCCACACCGCTACCCACGGCGCGTTCGGCGCGTTGGCATTTGGCATCGGAACCAGCGAGGTAGAGCACGTGCTGGCCACGCAGACTCTGTCGCTACGGCCGTTCAAGACTATGGCCGTGAACGTCCGGGGGCATCTCAGCAGCGATGTCACCGCTAAGGACCTGATACTTGCGCTGATTGCGCAGATCGGAACCGCGGGCGGTCAAGGCTACGTTGTCGAGTATCGCGGCGAAGCTATTGAAGCGCTCTCGATGGAAGCCCGCATGACGATCTGCAACATGTCGATTGAGGCGGGTGCCCGAGCTGGAATGATCGCACCGGATGAGACGACGCTGGCCTACGTGCGCGGCCGGCAGTATGCGCCGCGGGGGGAGCAATGGGATAAAGCCGTTGCCTACTGGCGCACGTTGCATACTGATTCCGACGCCGTCTTCGACCACGAGGTGAATATTGACGCCTCGGAGGTCACGCCGTTTGTTACCTGGGGAACGAACCCGGCTCAGGGTGCGCCGTTGTCAGCGAACGTCCCCGATCCCGCGCGGATGAGCGATCCCGCCGAGCGTGCCTCCGCGCAGCGGGCGCTGGAGTACATGGGCCTCAAGCCAGGAGTTGCGCTGCGTGACATTGACGTCGATACGGTGTTTGTCGGTTCGTGTACCAATGGCCGAATCGAAGATCTACGACTTGCCGCGGAGGTGATCCGCGGTCACACAGTGGCGTCGAGTGTGCGGATGCTGGTGGTACCTGGTTCGGTGCGAGTTCGGCTACAGGCGGAAGCTGAGGGCTTGCATGAGGTCTTTACCCGAGCTGGTGCGCAGTGGCGAGGGGCAGGATGTTCGATGTGTCTGGGGATGAATCCTGACACGTTGTCACCGGGTGAGCGCAGCGCCTCCACATCCAACCGCAACTTCGAGGGTCGTCAGGGTGTAGGTGGCCGTACTCACCTAGTGTCGCCCGCCGTCGCAGCCGCAACCGCGGTAACTGGTCATCTTAGTGCACCCGCTGATTTGCCAGTCCGCGTTCTCGTATAAGCCGTTGCTTGATCGGATCCAAAGGAGTAACAATATGAAAAGTTTTATTGAACATGTCGGACAAGCGATACCGTTGCGCCGAAGTAATGTCGACACCGATCAGATCATTCCATCGGCGTACTTGAAGCGGGTCAGCCGAACTGGCTTTGCTGATGGTTTGTTTTCAGCATGGCGTAAGGATCCAGACTTTGTGCTTAATAAAACTGAATACTCTGGTGCGAGCATTTTAGTTACTGGTCCTGAATTTGGTACTGGATCGTCTCGGGAACACGCGGTATGGGCTTTACAAGATTATGGGTTTCGAGTTGTTATATCGCCACGGTTCGCTGATATTTTCCGAAGCAATTCATTGAAAAGCGGATTACTTACCGTCACACTTCCTGATGAGCAGACTTCGACGCTCTCCGAGCTCATTGAGGCTGATCCAACTACGCCAGTCACCGTGGATTTAGCGGCGCGACAAGTGCGGATTGCTGGGCTGTGCTGGGGCTTCGAACTCGACGACTACACCCGCTGGCGCCTGATGGAAGGTCTGGATGACATCAATTTAACCCTGCGCCACGCCGAAGCGATCAGGAAATTTGAAGTAGCTCGCGCTGAGTGGCTGCCAAGGATTCCCAGCACTGTATAACTGTGTTCAGTATGCATACAATGAACACCGGGATCAGTAATTTCCTTGGGATATAAGGGTTTTTCTCTTGCCTTATCGATTGTATAAATCTTTGGTTTATCGGTCAGCGCTCAGCCCGCTGGCAACGAGTCCAAGGTCGCATGCCCAATGTGATGGTTTGGGTGTTTGTCAGTAAGGGTGTTGACCCTTACGGTTCGCCTGGAGGGGGTATTAGATGCCGAATCCTCAAGGAGGGAACCGTGAACAAGACCGATCTCGCCGAGGCGATTGCCGCGCGTTTAGGCGTGAGCCGCAAAGATGCCTCCGCTGTGGTGGAAGCTGTAATTGAAGAAATCACTGCGGCGGTTGCTAAGGGTGAAAAAGTTTCGTTAACCGGATTTGGTGTATTTGATAAAAAAGAACGCCAAGCTCGGATGGCGCGTAATCCGCGTACTGGCGAAGCAGTCAGGGTTGATAAAAGCTCCGCACCAGCATTTCGGCCAGGTCAAGCATTTAAAGACTTGGTCGCCGGTCGGGCATAGCTCGGGTTGTACGTACAGACTGGCCACTCCGCACGGGCGGAGTGGCCAGTTTTACCATATGCGTTATTTATGCGTTCTGCGTTACTTATTCTTATAATTCTTTTTAGATGAAATGTCCGTGTTCGGCTAAATGTCCATATCCTGAAGTGGCAGCGTGATTAATGTGAGCTGCTCAATGCGACCACTGTTGTCACACAGCCACCGCACGCGTTGACCCGGCCGCAATAGCCGCAGCTGCGCCGAAAGCGCCCCGGTGCGCATCTCCAGCGTGCTTCCGTCGTCGCGTACCACACTGCCGGATCGGGTAGCAGCGTCAAACGTTGCCACGGTGCCTTGCTCGTGTGGGCTACAACGCATTCTCCAATACTAGCGGAACTTCTTATTGAAATTGGTTATCATTTCATTTAAGAGATCGCGCGGATAGGTTATGGTCGTCGGGTTGGTCGGGTGTCCCAGCGGTGGCTGGTCCATGCTGTGCGGATGAGTCTGCCGACGGTGATGATGGTGTTGGCGAGTGCGATGAATGCCTCGATCACACGGGTGCGGCGTTCGGTGCAGATCAGGAGTTTGGTGAACCCGCGGTTGTGCCAGGAGTTGGTGCGTTCGACGACCCACCGGGCCCCGGCCTGAAGTGGGAAGCCCTTGCGGCTGATTATGGCGTCGCAGCCCAGTTCGTCGAGCAGGTCACGAGTGGTGGAGGAGTCATAGCCGGCGTCTAGGTGCACGGTGATTTGTTCGGGCAGGTCGCATCCGAACCGGCTCAGCTTCTCCAGGGTGGGGCGTAGCAGGGGCGAGTCGTGGCGGTTCGCCGGTGCGACGACACAGCCCAGCGGGATACCGGTGGCATCGGTGAGCAGCGAGCGTTTGGTGCCCTGCTTGCCGCGGTCTACCGGGGATCCTCCAGCGGCCTCACCTCCGCAGGGCGCCTTGACCAGACAGCCATCGACACTGAGGTCAGACAACTTGAGGCCGACGATCTGGTCGTAGGCCTGCAAGCACAGCTGCTCGAGGCGGTCGAAGACACCAGCAGCGATCCACTCGTCCCGTCGATGCCGCAGCGTGGTCGCCGAACAGGTCGTGTCGGCGATTTTGGTGTAGGCGACCCCGAACACGAGGACTTCGACGAGCTTGTCGAACACGATCCGATCATTGATCCGGGCCCGGTGAGCACCCCAGGGATGAGACACCACTCGTTCGGGCAGTAGCGCGGCAAACTGGTCCCAGACCGGCTCGATGATGGAAGATATAACGGCAGGCACAAGCACTCCTTAAAAGATCACGAATTCTCGACAAATCCGTGTCTAACAGGGCTTGTGCCTGCACCACATCAACGCCACACCATCACCTATCCGCGCAATCTCTAAGTTGAAGCCAGAAGGGGATACGTGACAGAGCCGAGTTCAGAGGACCATTCTGGCGAACCTCCCTCCCGCCGTGGCCCCCAGCTTAGGTTCGTTTGCTGGTGGAATCAGCTTGGCTGGCCTAGCTAGCGGTATGGCGGTTCCTATTGCACCCGCTTTAGCGACGGGGTCGCCATAGCCCGGTCTTGCGGCACTAGATGTCTGACAAACAGTTTTTGGAATTCAAGAAGCCAAGCTAAGGAACAAGCCATCTGTGCCCTCCATAGCCCGCAAACTTGGACACGGAGTGATCGGGTCTGGAATCGGCCTAGTCCTCCAGCCGGCGCTGGATTCCGGCAGCATCGCATCCCTTTCCGACGATCCTAAATTTTTAACCGGTTTAGGGATCATTGGCGCGGCGATAGGACATGTCTTAGTCGCGCAGCAAGTAAAAGGCGGCGCGCAGCGCTGAGTACCGATGGCCAAGCACCTCCGAAGGAGCACCACCACGATGAGGAATGCGCAGGCCACTCACATGCAGACCAGCCGGCTACGACGTTGGACCATGTGGACGCTTCTACGTCGCAATCTGGCCACTGTGGCCGTGATGGCCGCGGAAAGAGGCGCAAACGCGGAGGTGCTCGATAAACGCACACGAACGTGAAGCACAGCTCCGAGCGTCGACATCGACTAACCTTGCCCCTTAACCGACACGCTTTCTGCCACACCTCGCTCTGTCGCACATTCACAGCAGTTAGGTGGAAGAATGTGTGGTCGGTGGCCGCGATGGGCGCTGTGTTGAGTGTGTTGGGCGAGGATGGGTGGCATGGTTGCAGCGCTGGTGCCGGTGGGGCACTCCGTTGGGCCGTTGTTCACCCCAAGTGGCGAGCAAGACCCCGACAGCTACGAGATCCGCTACGCCGATGGCATTTTCTCCATCGACCATGAAGAGCTACTGATCTGGGCGCTAGCCCACGGTGACCCGGCCGCAATCAATGACGATCCGCCGTCCCGAGAACGCGTCATCCGCAAAGCCACCGTATTGGAAGCAAACACTACCAATCAAGTCATTGACCGGCTCTGTGATGTAGGACTACTGATCGAATTTGAGCGACGAACCGAGCCTGCCCGAGACTTCGCTTATCGCCACCAAGTTGAGCCGATCGCGGTTGGACTAGGCAATACACCCGATACCCCATGGTACTTTCGGATGGGCCTACCCGAGACTCCCCGAGTGATGGTGGGCCATGACGCTTATCACTTATGGACGTTTGCACATCGGCATGCTTCGCTCTGGGAAGCGTGCGAGTATGTAGCGGCTGACAGGCGAGCCGAAGGAGTGGGAAGAGTGGAATCCGATACTGATCCAGATCGGATTTTGGCCCACTTTCTCGACGCGTTACCGGCTATGATTGCTACATCATGCGCATACGTAGACCGAGTGAGGTGAGGGCAGTGGTGACATTCGCCCCTAGGCGGCCCGTCGACTCTCCTCAGGTAGTCGACGGAGGTTCGGTGTTTCCGAATAGCCGCCCTGAATCTGATGCAGGGGCTTTTCGAGACAGGACTCGTAAATCTCCGTCCCTGACCGGGCCAGTAGCTTTCCTTCGCGGTCTTTTGGATGCGAAACGGGCTCCCAGCAACGAACGTTCTTTGGCGCAACGAGCGATAGATGTTATTGGGCGGCGCGCTCTGCAGGTTGCGCCAGAGACCAGGGCGGCTGGCCGCCGCACCATGTCGCGCCTCCCCGGTCCCGGAGGCCGGCCTAGTTCGCCGAGCGGCGGAGGCAGCAAGCCCCTTCGCTGAAAACTTGACAAAACTTGACAAGGCCAGTGTCCATCTGGCCAAATAGCACCTGAACATATAGCTATATCTGTACCAACTAAAGTATTGATCATCCGAGCGTGTGTAGGTCGTTGGGGAAGGCGTACCTAAACACCGGGAGGATGACATGCAAGCACGGGGTGTTCTGTACGTGCATTCATGCCCGGCTGCCGTTTGCCCACATATTGAGTGGGCGGTAGCACGGGTTCTTGGCATACCCGCGCGCCTGGAATGGTCTGCGCAAGGCGCTGACCCGGCTGTGCTCCGCGCGCAGTGCGAGTGGTCGGGCAAGGCGGGTACCGCCGGAGAACTCGCCAGCGCTCTGCGCTCATGGGGAATGATCCGGTTCGAAGTGACTGAGGATCCCGGCCACGGCGCCGACGGCGAACGCATCGCTCATGTGCCCGGCCACGGCACCCATCGTGCCGCTATGAGCGCCAACGGCGACGTCTTGATCTCCGAGGACCGCATTCGATCGGTAATGGCTCAGGCACGCAACTACGATGCCCTTAAGCATGGTCTAGATAAGCTGCTAGGAAGCGCCTGGGATGCCGAGCTCGAGCCCTACCGGCACGCCGGAGAAGGCGCCAGCATCAGCTGGCTCCACCAAGTAAGCTGACAGATTTTGTCGCCGGCTCAGCGGCAATCTGGATTCAGAGACCTTCCTGCTGTTGTTTTAACACAACACTAAGGTAGAGTGAAGAGCGTGATCCAACGTGGTCAGCACAGTAAAAAATCAGTCGCAAAGGTGTTGGCCGCAGCCGGAGATGGTTTTGATGTCGAACCCACGTCGGCAGGTCATCGATGGGGTTTCATCCGTTGTTGCACCTGCGACGAGACGAGAAGCATTTGGTCAACGCCGCGAAATTCCGATAATCACGCCAAAGATATTGCCCGATTCGTCGGACGGCATATGCACCAGGAGGGCTGACGTAATGCCACAGCACGAATTTACTATGGTGCTCGATCGCACTCCAGCGGCAGAAGACGATTTTGACCGAATTTTTGAAGCCGGGCTTGACGATGCAACCGTAGAAAGCAACCGGTTGGATGTCACCCGAGAAGCAACTGACCTACTTGGCGCTATTACTACCGCGGTGAACGAGGCCCGCGCTGCAGGCTTTCACGTTATCGCCTTGGATACCCAAGACCTTGTCACGTTGGACATGATCGCTAAACGCACAGCCCGAACGTATGAATCCATACGGCTGCTAGCTACCGGACGCCGAGGCCCCGGCGGTTTTCCGGAGCCGCTTTCTGCCGGCGGGTACCGCCTCTATTCGTGGATACGGGTGGGACAGTGGTTTCGAGAAAGCCTGGGTGAAAAAATTTCCGACAACGAATACGACCGGATTATTTCTATGGCCGACCATGTTCTCCGAGCACGCAGCATCGCCACCCAAAACCAGTGGAACCAAATATCTGAGTTCTCCGAAAAGCTGGCAGCTTAACGACATTTCACTGGTACGACTGCGGTTCCTTCGAGCAAAGCCGGCAAACAAGGTTTTAACGTTACCGTCCGGGCTCCCTACAGCGGGATGTTTCCGTGCGCACCGCGGGCAGGCGGGGCGTCGGCTAGGGCCTGTGCGATCCGGCGCCGGGTTACTCCTGGTTCGATGATCTCGTCAATCACCCCGAGCTCTAGCGCGCGGCTCACTCCGCCGGCAGTGCGTTCATGCTGGGCGATGAGCTCGGTGCGCAGTTTCTCCCGTTCTTCGCCGGGAACGCCGGCAAGCTTCTTGCGGTACAGCACGTTCACCGCCGCCGAAGCGCCCATCACAGCCACCTCGGCTCGCGGCCAGGCGAACACGGCGGTTGCCCCTAGCGAGCGGGAATTCATCGCAATGTAGGCACCCCCATATGCCTTTCGTGTGACCAGAGTGACCCGCGGAACCACCGCTTCAGCAAATGCATGCAGCAGCTTTGCGCCGCGCCGCACCACGCCGTCCCACTCCTGACCCACACCGGGTAGGTAGCCAGGAACGTCCACCAGCACGACCAACGGTACTCCCAGCGCGTCGCAGAATCGCACGAATCGCGCCGACTTCTCCGCTGACGTGGCATCCAGACAGCCGCCCAGCCGAAGCGGGTTGTTGGCGATCACACCAACGGTACGCCCGGCGAACCGACCCAGCGACGTCACAACGTTGGGTGACCACTTCGCGTGCAGCTCCACTCCGGGATCATCCAGCAGCAGGTCGACCACTTTACGCACGTCATAGGCCCGGTTGGCCGCCTCTGGATACTGCGCTCCAATATCGTGATCAGGGTCGTTCTCGGCAACGTCAACCGGGCTGAGCTGGCCTTGATGGCCGAGCAGTACCGCAAGAACCCGCGCCT
>JBBSOC010000049.1:0-18429 GCA_038260095.1 Mycobacteriales bacterium
CAGTTCTGCGCGATACGCAGCTACCTATCCACCGCCGCCAAACACGGCCGGAACTTCTTTGACACCCTCGTCATGCTCGCCGACGGGCGCCCCTGGCTACCTGCGCATCCGTAATCACGGCACCGCGACCTGACCAGTTACCCAGATCTTACCAGTTTGCTGCGTAGTCACCTCGGTTATGTGAACAAACAAATTAGTGCGCTACGTTCGCTGCGAACACGGCTCGCTGGGCTGATAAGCGCTGCTAAGTCGGCAGGGCAGCTCCCTTCCGCTGACCTCCTTAACCTGATGGGAGAAGTAATGAACGCGCAAGAGAAAATTAAAAATTACTTCACTGATGAACAGCTTGCTCAGCTTGCGCACCGTAAGGAACAGGTCGGGGAGGAAGCTATCGCCAACGTTCAAGCCGAATGGCCGAAGTTGATCTCAGACGTGCAAGCCGAAATGACGGCTGGCACCAGCCCGGACGATCCCAGAGTGCAAAAACTAGCTCAGCGCTGGATGCAGCTACTGGAATCTTTTCATGGTGGGAACGCAGGCCTACGGGATTCGCTCTACCGCATGCAGGCGGAGAACAGCACTGAAATTAGCCAGCAGTATGGCGGTCCAACACCAGAACTCATTGCCTACATCAAAACGGCAAACGCCGCCGGCGGTTCGTAAGTTAGCCCACTCAGGCAATTTAACGTTACCGCAAAGAATCGTTACATGTAACGATTCTTTGCGGTAACGCTCCTGACCCGAAATACAATGAAAGGCGTGCAAATTCAGATTTGGATTCCAAACACCCGGCAAGCCGGTTCGCCGAAGAATGCCATCGACAATTCCGGCCCCTTAGCCTGGATCCTACGCAAGGTAGAGATTCTGGCGATTTTCTGGGAATCGCCTGAGGTTCACAGAAAGGGAAGGATCAGGATTCGGCAAAGCGTTGTCCGGTGATTCTTTCATACACCTCTATATATCGAGCTCGCGTCGCTTCTACAACCTCTTCGGGTATCTCTGGACCAGGTGCGGTCTTGTTCCAACCGGTAGCGGCCGCCCACTCTCGCAGGAACTGCTTATCAAACGCATACTGAGCCCGGCCGGGTTCCCACTGATCTACCGGCCAAAAACGTGACGAGTCCGACGTCAACACCTCATCGGCAAGGACCAGATCGCCGTTAACGCTACGCCCAAACTCAAGTTTAGTGTCGGCGACGATGATTCTACGCTCGTAAGCAAGTGCCGCACCGCGGCGATAAATTTCCAGCGTTAGGCGCCGGAGTTCCTCAGCTACGTGCTCGCCCTCTTGAGTCACCACATTGGCAAACGTGATGAACTCATCGTGCACACCGACTGACTCCTTTGTCGTGGGGGTAAAGATAGATTCTGGCAGCCGGGAGCCTTCAACTAAGCCGCTAGGTAACTGCACACCAGACACAGATTGCTGTGCTTTATATTCTGTGAGGCCCAGCCCAGCAAGATATCCCCGCGCAATACATTCGACCTGAATCATGCGCAACCGTTGGCACCTGATGGCGCGGCCTGCCCATTCCGGCGGTACGTCCTGCGCCGAGATAACGTGATTGGGCATCACATCTGCCAGCTGATCAAACCACCACAACGACAGCTGAGTGAGCAGCTTTCCTTTGTCTGGGATAGGTGTCGGCAACACAACGTCGTAGACAGAAATGCGGTCTGAGGCAACCAGAACGAGATCGCCTCGGTCTTCGTACACGTCACGAACTTTTCCTGAGTACACCAGCTTCACAGCGCTACCCTACTTGGTCCTGTTCCGGGGCAGATGCTTTACGTCGCCGCCACAGCCGCCGCGCAAGCAGAACGAGAAGGAGCACAACAACTACAGCCAACAGGTACAGCTCGTAGCGATGGACCTGGTCGTAGATCGCGGCGAGATGATTGCCAGCAAAATACCCGAGAGCCGACCAGAAGCCGACCCACAACGCGGCGCCGAGAGCGTTGAACGCAAGAAACCGGCGCCACGGCATACCGACTAGCCCGGCCACGATGCCGTTGGCTTGACGCAGCCCCGCAATGAAGCGGGCCACAGTCACTACCTTGCCGCCGTGCCGGATGAAAAACTCTTCAGCCTTATCCAAATGTTTTTCGGTGAGCAAAACATAGCGACCAAAGCGCAGCACCAGGCGCCGACCACCGTAGCGCCCGATCGCGAAACCGACGTTGTCTCCAAGCACAGAGGCCGCGAATCCGATCGCGGCGACAACCACAATGTTGAGCTGCCCCGCTCCGGCGTAGACCGCCGCGGCGATCAAGATGGTCTCCCCCGGAACGGGCACCCCACAGTTCTCGAGCAGAAGCACTCCTGCCACAGCAAAGTAGCCATAGGAGTTCAGGAGGGGGGCAAGCGTACCGAAGATTCCGGGAAGCTGCGGGGTCACCTCGATTGCTCTCCCGCTGGGGGCTCAAAACCGTCACGCGGATCCATGTTTCGGACCGAAGGTGGGACTGCGTAGGTAAAGGCAGCGGGCATAGGGGCCTCCTGGATCAGCCGGTTCGATGAGTGCAGCATGCGCGAAGAGCACCCAAGTGGATTCCTACAGTAGTGATCACGAACGCGCCCGGCGTCCCGCCATACTCAGATAGCGGAGATGGTGTTCAGCGGTGGTACTTGTCATTGCCCAGCGCGGTGATACTGACGTAATACCGGGGTGCGCTGCAATACCTTCTCTAGGAAAGGCCGCAGCTGCTCATGGCCCCGGCACACTCCCTCGGTACCCAGGATATGCGGGATCAGCGGGCTTTCCAACGTGGCATCGGGTGCGTAGCAGGCCACCAAGGCGTCGACATCGCGGCTGGCCAGAGCGCGTTCCCAAGCATGGGTGACCCTCTCGATTTCGGTGTGCGCAGTAGGTTCGGTGGACACGGTTCGGGTCCTCTCAGTCGTTTGTAAAGCTGGTCAATTCCACTGTTGTGTTCTGCATAGCATTTGCGGTGTCCTCCCAGACACGTGCTCTACGGGGTTACCACTTCAACACGCAACAAACAGGTCGCCACAGCGAAGCCCCGCGACCCAGTGTGGAGTCTCGGGTGATCCTGCGGGCAACGCGGCGCATGCTGGCCATTTAGGTTCGGGCTCACCCTTTTTCATGATCCTTCGGTAGTCGCCTACCCCTGGGCTTGCTTGACGCGCATCCAGAATGCGGATAGCATTTAGTTGTTACAACAACTGAACTGAATTAAGGATCATGGACCAATTTAAGCTTGACGATTCAATGGGGTTCCTCGTCAATAGGACCGCCGTATATCTCAAACGAGAGTTGCAGCAGGCTTTTCGCCGCCACGGCTACACCGTCACGGCGGAGCAGTGGGCGCTGTTGAACCGACTTTGGGAACAAGAAGGGCTGTCTCAGGTTCAGCTTGCTGAACAAACTTTTAACGATAAGCCTAACGTCACCCGCATGTTGGGGGTGCTCGAGAAGGACGGCTTGGTGTACCGCAGGCAGAACGATGGTGACCGCCGGGCGTACGAGGTCTTTCTCACGACCAAAGGCAAGGAACTCAAGGGCGGCCTGATCGCACAGGCAGTCGACGTGCTGGAGCGAGCTTTACGCGGACTTACCGAGGAGGACGTTGGGCATCTGAAGAAAATCCTCTGGCGCATCGATGGAAACCTTAGTCAGAGCAACCCCCAAGTCAAGGCGCGGTCATCGCCTGGCAAACAGCCTTTTAAAGGAAAGCAGTGAGATCACGTGTACATGTCATCGCCGGAGTTCTCGGCCTAACCCTGATCACGCTGTTCTTCACCGCCTCGATCGCCGTCGAACTGGGCGGCGGCGAACAGGCAGTAACGCAGGTCAAACAGCTGATCGTCTTCGGACTGTTAGTCCTGGTGCCAAGCATGATTGTCACGGGCGGTAGCGGCCGGTCACTGATCGGCAAGCGGCGCAGCCCTCTGATCCGCATCAAGCAGAAGAGAATGATCGCAATCGGCGCGATCGGGCTCGGGGTCCTTACCCCCTGTGCAATACTGTTGCAGCAACTCTCAGCCAACGGCAACTTCACGACGACCTTTTACGCCATCCAAGCTACCGAGCTAATTGGCGGCGCGGCCAACATCACACTGATGGTGCTCAACCTACGCGCAGGCTTACTTCTCACCGGCAGGATACAGGCGTCGAAGCTTTAAAAGGGTGCCAAAACTTTGGAGGGTGTCGGAGCGGCCGCAGAAGACGCCAATGCTGTTCGCAAACCTTTCGCTATGGGTATGAGGATCACTTGGCCACCGGGAGTTGAAGTAATTCATGACACCGACAGTTGAACCGGCGATCAGGGCGAGGCTCACCACGCCAGCGGCGAACCAGCATCTCCACCTCTGTGAGAGTGAACTGGTCACCGGTGCCCTAAGCGGCGCGGGTTCGGTGGAGTGAGGTACTGGTCATGCCGGAGGGAACGGGCGACGGTGGGGAAGAGCGAGTGCCAGCTCCCGGCAGGTGTCGTAGCGGTTCCGGCTGCTTCAGCATGGCCTTGGCCACGATGTAGTCGAGTTGTGACGGGAGATCGGGACGCTGGGTTCGAACCAGTGACCTCTTCGGTGTGAACTACCGGCAGTGAGGTTTCTCGGGGCTCTATACGAGGTCAGGCGTGGCGTGCCGATCGGTCTAAGCCCCGTTTGGTCGCTGGCGTTGCTGTACTTTGCTGCTGTACAGCTGGCTACGTGGAGGGATGTTCTAACTCTTTGGCTATCTGTTCCCCGAGTGCACGCCGCATCTCAGGCTCAGCTTTTTGGTGTTTCCTCAGCGCCTTCCATGAGGCTTGTTCTCCTCCGCTGTCGTCACCACCGTCTTTTTGCCAATATGCAATGTCTTCATCCCGAAGGAGAATCTCGGCGATCTCCTTCCACCACTCGGTCTTCAGGTCTCGCACTTCCTTTGAACCGAATGCTGTTACCAGGGCCTCCATCCTGGCTTGCTCTTCGGGAGAGGGAAGTAGCGGTCGTTCCTGCGGGGGATTCGTGTCCATCAGCGGCCGTACCCGGCTTGCCCAATATCCGATCCGGTGAACTAAAGACAAGATTTCGATGTATGCGCTCGAGAGCCTTTGCTGCTTGCGTTCTTCGCGGGCAAGTTGAAGCGTTGTATCGCGGTTAAGTGTCGCTATCCAAATTGCAGTTACAGCACCTGCTACTGCAACCGCAACGGATACGGTTCCACTTGCAACCAACGCAACCCATTCCTGTGACATCCCAGAATCCTAGATCTGTTCCCGTCGCTGGGTTTGTTTTTGGCCCACCACCCCGGGCCTGGCCCTCGTAGGTATCTGGTGTAGCGCAGCAAATTAGGCGTCAAGGTGGAGCACCCTACTGTCTGAACGACCTTGACGCATCTCTTGATTGGCGGAGACTGGACCGCAGAGGGACAGGCCGGACAGTCAGCAAGCAACGAACAGTAAGCGCCTTCGAGTTTCGGGTAGAAACATTTCTGCTTGGGACTCTGGGAGGCGCTTCTTTCGTGTGCGGCCGGCGTCGGCGCTCGGAGCGCCGAAGGCTGGCGGAAGCGCCGTAAGCCGGACCGCTGCGGCGCCGAAGGCGCCGCCTTGATTACTTGTAAAGAAAGTTTCCGAATGGTCAGAGGTCGGTCCTTCGATCGTCCGAGCAGCAGACTGACCGGGTTCGAACTAGTGATCCCTTCGGGGTGAACGCAGGTTCTAAATCTTTACCACGTTCTGACGTTCATCCACCCTTACGTGTGCTTAATCGTATCTATTTGATACGCTAGAGCACATGGCAATCTGGGATACCCTAGTCGAGCGAGCCGCAGAGCAACACGGATATGTGACGACTCGTGTAGCTCGCGACCTCGGCATCGACCCCACGCAGTTACGGTTACTAGCTGCGCGTGGCCGTCTCGAACGGGTGGGGCGTGGTGTCTACCGAGTGCCTGTGCTACCTCGCGGGGAGCACGACGATCTGGCCGAAGCTGTGGCGTGGACACTGGGACGTGGCATCATCTCGCATGAGTCGGCACTCGTGCTATACGGACTCTCAGACGTAAATCCTTCACGGGTGCATCTGACAGTGCCCCGTGACAACTATCCTCGTGCAGCCGGCGGCGGACTTTACCGCCTACATCGTCGCGCCCTTCCCGAAGCCGAGGCGACCGAAGCGGCCGGCATACCCACAACTACGGTCGCACGCACGATCCGCGACTGTCTCACCGACGGCACCGACCCCTATCAACTGCGGCTTGCCATAGACCGCGCCGAAGCCGAGGGCCTACTTCGTGGAGTCACCGCCGAGAAGCTCCGGGCCGAGGTCGCCGCGGCAGGGGCGCCTGCATGATATCGCACTACGAGTCCTCCCCTACGAACCTGCGCGCGCTGCGCGACCGGCTGACCCAAGCCGCGAAGCGCGAAGGGCTCCCGTTCGGCCGCTTACAGCAGCATGTCTCTGTACTGGTGATTACCCAGTTCATTACCACGCTGACCGACGACCAGGGCGATCCGCTTCTACTCGTGAAGGGCGGAGCGTCACTGGAGCTTCGGCGCGGTATCCCTGCGTCGCGAACATCGAAGGATCCCCGACGCCGTGAGTCGCGCCGACATAGCGATCTTGCACGACCGGCTCACCGATGCTGGTGCGGCAGGTTGGGAGGGATTCACGGTCAGGTTTACGCCGCCGGTGCCGTTCGAGGTGCCAGGCCAGATTGTGAAGCCCCATCGTTTCACGGCGAAGCTCAGCTATCACGGCAAGCCGTTCTCGTCAGTCCCCGTCGAAGTCTCGGCGGTTGAAGCAGGCAACACCGACCACTACGACAAGGTAACCTCCGAGGCACTGGCCCTGGTCGGTCTCCCCATCAGCAATGCCGTGCCGTGCATGACCCTGCCGTGGCAGGTGGCACAGAAGATCCATGCCTGCACCGAGCCTGTCAAGCAACCGCGAACCAATGACCGCGCTCACGACCTCGTCGACCTGCAACTACTCGAAGCTCTCCTGATCAACGAGCCGCTCATGCAGACGCGAACGGCTTCTGTCGCCGTCTTCGAGGCCAGGGGTAAGCACACCTGGCCACCTACGGTCGCGACACAGCCCCACTGGAGTCCGATCTACACACGCGCCCTCGAAGGGTTGGAAGATCTCGGCCTCACGCCGACGGTCGAGGAAGCAGTCGAGCGCGTCCAGGCCTTTGTCAACCGGATCGACGCGAGCTGAGCGACGGGGGTGCACTCTTGGCGTTGGGCAGTACGGGACCTCGCTGCCGCAATCCGAACAAACTACCGCCCTGCTGAAACCCTTCGACCTTTCCGAATCGTCTCTCTCTGCACACTTCGACTACGTACCGCCAGGAAGAGCCTGACGAGCGTCGCCATTTGACTCGGAGTCGAGGACTTACGGAGTCACAAGTAACTGACGCACCGGTTTCTTGCGAAAGGCCTTGAAGAAGCTTGGCAAGGGCTTAGAGTAGTGGCGCGTTGCTGTACTTCCCCGTTGTACCCACTCCTAAAACCTCCGAAAACAGAAAAGGAGCCGTCAAAGACGACTCCTGAGCTGCGGAAACGTGAGTGGGCGATACTGGGTTCGAACCAGCGACCTCTTCGGTGTGAACGAAGCGCTCTACCACTGAGCCAATCGCCCTGGCGTACATCACCATACTGGACGATCAACATCAATCGCGGACCACCCAGAGCTTACGAGGTGGTGCACGATAGAAATTTTTGCACAAGTTCTCCTAACTTGGCAAAAATGCGCTGCCGCTGACCTGGTCTATACCCAGAGCTACGTGCGGATCGGGAACAGCAGGCCGCACTGGCTGACCGGGAGACGCGACTACAGCGACTGCCCGAGCGAGGCCCGTAGGCATTAACCGCCGCTACTGGCAACGGCGCCGCTAGCCACCACCTTAGACGGCGCTTTCGGCATTACTCGGCCGCGCTCGAAGCTCACTGCGAACGCCGAGATGCTCGCCAGTTCTGCCCCCAGCTCTCCAGCGCCGCCGATCACTGCGCCGCGTTCGTCCACATCGAACGGAGTCAATGCCCGCGGAGGGGCACCTTCCCCATGCGGCAACGACCACAACACATATGTAGTCTTACGAACCCGATTGCGTGGCAACCCTTCAGCCATAACATGTAAGTGCTGGCCGTGTACGATCACGCGACCGACAGTGCTGCCGTCGGAGTCGGCAAGCCGCACGGATGTGGCATCCCGTGCGCTTTCCAGCGCAACAGCCCGAATTCGCTCCCAGACCTGCGGTGATGGTGCCACATCAGGTATCCGCGTTGCAAAGCTACTAATCACCTCGGTGAACTCGGTGACTGCCTCCTGGCACGGCGGACAAATAGGTAGATGGAAAGCAAACGCCGCACGATCTTCGGCATCAAGGGCGTAGAGTGCCCAGCCTGCGGCTAACTCCGCGAACGGCTCATGATCATCTGGCAAGGTCGAAGAAGTGTTACTCACTGGGCACCCCCTCTCCCCGTCTGTGAATCTCGGGGGCCGCTGTCGCCACCCATGTCTGAACTCTGATCGCCACCATTACTTAGCACGGCCGCTAGCTTGCGCATTCCCGCGACCATACGAGTCTTCACCGTGCCCAACGGCGCCTTGGTCAACGAAGCGACTTCAGCCTGGGTATAACCGCCAAAGTAGGCAAGGAGCAAAGCTTCTCGCTGCGGAGTGGGGAGCTTCAAGAGTGCGCCACGCACCTGTTGCTGGCGCAACGAAGCCATAACTTGTTCGTCCACACCGCCGCTGTCATCAGTACGTCCGAAGTCCAAGACCACCTGGGTGCGTTGTGCATCTCGCCGCCGCCGCAAGGCTTCCTCGCGGCGCACAACATCGACGGCTTTGTGATGAGTAATCGACAGTAGCCAGCTGGCATAGCTACCTCGGGCAGCGTTAAAACTACCCGGATTGCGCCACAGTCCAAGAAAAACTTCTTGTACAACGTCTTCAGCAAAGCCACTGTCACCAATGATGCGTAACGCAAGCGCGTATGCCATACGGCCATATTTGCTATACAGTTCGTCAAGCGCCCCAGGCTCGCCTAACGCAATGTTTTTAGCGAGCGTGTCGTCTGATGCGGTCAGAACACAACTCCTCATGAACATTGTTCGGCAAATAACCCGGCCCGGTTTGGCACCGCGTGGAATCGGAGTCCACCATACCGCGCTAGGCAGCATTGTGCCTACCTGCCACTGCGCATGCCAGTGATGTGGTTCCGGCGAGCGCCGCGCGAGAGGCGCTACCTCAGATGCTAGCGATGCAATTGCCTATGTCACCCAAACAAGAACGCCAATGAGCCGCGACTGAAGAGCATCTGCTTCGTTAAGCATTGTGACGGTAGGCAACAGTCGTCTAAGAACAACGTCACGAAGCGATACCAGCTCGATTGCGTCGGCGTCCACCGGCGTGGTCAGCCGTTAATGTGGTCCACGTTACGTCCTCAACGCATGAGGTGTGCTGATGGAAAGCTACCGCGCCAGCAATGTCGAGGTGCAGATTGGGCTTCGGCTGATCGCACCGGAGGGTAAACCGGTGCATGTCTGCGCCACGCTGCGCTACGCAGGCAGCGACCCCTACGCCGTACATGTGGTGTTTCACATAGAGCGCAGCGGAGCTAATTCCCGGCCAAACGTGCCGATCAGCGAGACCGCAGCAATTAATCCTATCGTGCAGACAATCTCGGCATCTAATACCAGCACGCAGGAACTGGAAAGCGAGATTGTGTGGAGCTTTTCTAGAGAGCTCCTCACTGATGGACTACGTATCCCTTCGGGATATGGCGATGTACGAGTGTTGCCATGGAACGGTAAGGGGCGTTCATGTGTCGGGCTGGCTTTGTCATCTCCGGACGGTTACGCGCTATTCGAAGCACCACGTTTGGTGGTCGAGCAATTTTTGAACCGCTCGTACAACTGTGTTCCGGCAGGCACGGAAGAGCAGTACCTCGACGTTGACAGCTCGCTAGCCCACCTTCTCGGAACCCCCGATGCTGGCGCGCACTAACCCCGGGTTTGAAGGCTGCGCATGGAGTGGTTAAAGTCGTACTCGCACAGCAATCTCGTGCACGTTAGGGATGCCTGTGCGCTGCGGACGTGGCTCAGTGGTAGAGCATCACCTTGCCAAGGTGAGGGTCGCGGGTTCGAATCCCGTCGTCCGCTCTTGTAAAACGTTTACGTCAGACCGGCGCAGTCAGGTGTTACTGATCAGGCTGATGAGGACTAATCAGTTTCGGTAGATTTTTGGCGGAGTGGCCGAGTGGTTTAGGCAAGGGCCTGCAAAGCCCTGTACGCGGGTTCGATTCCCGCCTCCGCCTCGGGCGATTGGCTCAGTGGTAGAGCGCTTCCCTGACACGGAAGAGGTCGCTGGTTCGAACCCAGTATCGCCCACCAAGTGTTTATGCAGTTCAGAGGGTGTTTCCGACTCGATCGGAAACACCCTCTCTCCGTCCTAACGGGCAACTGCTCTGCTCCCGGTTGGCCCACATGGCCGTTAATGACGGTTCAGCACTGTTTGAGTTCGGCAGTGCGGGGTACCACTTTAAAGGTTCGGGGCAGTGCGGGGGTTGCCGAGTCAGGTTGCGCGTGGACGCAGAACAGTCGCGATGCGTGATGCCGTCAGTACGCCAATCAGAGTGGAGGATGCCATGAGTGGAAGCTGATCCATCGCCACGCCGATCCCAGCGCTCATTCGACGGTCTAGGTGGTCCATCGACGAACCTACCATTGGTAATATTGCGGCTCAAAATCTGCAAAACGTCGAGTTCGCCGGTGGATCAGTTACTGAAAGGGTTGCCGCAAAGTGCCTTGGGGTAACACAGTCGCTCAGCCAATGCAGGCATCAGCCGCCCGAGTGAAGGAGAAACCATGGCCGAAGAGAACCCAATTAACACTGAACAGCAAGATGTCAGTGAAGTTACCGACGAAGACGTTTTGGGTACCGATCCGCTGGATCATGGGATGGATCTCGGCGACCAGGACGGTTACTTAGAAGCCGACCGTTACGGCATGACCGCCCACGAACAGGCAACTTCACGTTCCTGGAACTCACGCCTTGCCGAAGAAGACACCGAAAAGCCGAGCAGCGTCCAACCGCCAGCTCAAGATCAGATTCCTACGACTGACGTAGGTGGAAGCTACTCACATGGCGGCGAGGCCGGTTATGACACCGGATACAGCGATGGCAACAAAGGGTTTATTGTCGAAGAACCTGACGAACCGGCCGCGGACGAAACTGTTTCACAGCGCAACTGGTGAATCAGCGCACCTGGTGAGTCAGCGCAAGCCATGCGTAACAACAAACGGAGGCGCAGTAACGGCCGCGATAACTTCGCGGCCGCGTACATCAACAACTACGGTTGCTGAGTCCTCCCCCGCCGCGTCAGCTTTCATCTCGGTATCAACCAGCGCTAGCGCAATTCCCGTGCCCAGCGTCGGAGAGAACGTTCCACTGGTAATAACACCTCGCGGGACAGCGCCCGGCTCCGCGCGTACCACCATCCCAGGCCGAGCGATGGCACGATCGGGCAGCTTGAGCCCAACTAGCGCGCGTGCTGGGCCAGCAGCACGCTGCTCCAGTAACGCATCACGACCCCAAAAAGCGGGCTTGGCCCACGCCACAGCCCAGCCCAGCCGCGCCTCCAATGGTGTCACGTCTGGACCCAGCTCATGACCGTGTAATGGGTATCCCATCTCAGTACGGAGTGTGTCCCGCGCGGCCAAGCCACACGGCGCGCCCCCAACCGAAGCGGCGGAGTTAAGTAGGTGATCCCACATCAGTGCCGCGTCACCGGATGGAACGATGAGCTCATAGCCGCGTTCTCCGGTATAGCCGCTGCGACACACCATGATGGCCGAGCCGGTAGTCCCAGACTGGACAGTATGGAAGCTCAAGTAACGCCCTGGGCTCGCCAGGCCCACCCTGTTCAGCAGTTCCGTGGAGCTGGGGCCCTGCACCGCAATGATGGCGCTACTACCATGGGTGTTTTCTACCTCAACCCCATGCGGCGCGTGCTTAGCCAACAACTGAGCAACATCACCGGTGTTTGCGGCATTCGGCACACACAACAGCCGGTCGTCACTGACCCGATAGACGAAGACGTCGTCTACTACCCCGCCGAGCTCGTTGCAACACAGCGTGTATTGCGCCTGACCCTTGGAAATTCGATTTATGTCATTGGTGAAGCAACTGTTGATGAAGTCAGCCGCGCCGCGACCGGTTACCCAAACCGTTCCCAAGTGAGAAACGTCGAATATACCTACCCGTTCCCGCACGCTGGCGTGCTCGGCGAGTACGCCAGTCGGATACTGCAATGGCATCTGCCAACCCGCAAAGTCTCCGAGTTTCGCGCCCAACGACTCATGCCGCTGCAGCAGCGGGCTACGCAATCCACCCTGATCTAAAGCCGTCATAGAGCGAACGTACCGTGCGGCGGCCTACCTACCGTAACAACGTGGTAGAAATCGCTGCAAAGCCTGAACCTAGGCAGCCGTCTAGACCGCTTTGCGCTCTTTCTGCCGACGTGTCCACTCCCGCATCCGAGGCGGATACCCGGCGGCAGCCACTTCGTAAATCGGAATAGCAAGACGCTCGGCCAACTGTGCAGCCTGCTTGTGGCTGCCGATTCGGCGTCGTGTCCACTCGCCATCATGGGCAATGAGCACCACAGTCATAGCTGTCACATTGGTCTGCGGTTCGGTGTACGCCTCCACCCCGCGCCGGGTCTGGCTGAACTGCTCCAGGTGCTGCAGCTCCTGAGTCGAAAGGCTGTCGGAATTACGGCTAGCCGACTTACGCCTAAACCATCCCATGCCCGAGCTCCTTCTCCCTTGAACACTGCGTTGCTCAACTCAAGAGACTTAAGTCTATCCGGCCCCGCCCACATGAGCGCCCGCTGTTGCCAGATGCCAAGATGGAGGTGCGAGTAGGACTGCCCGCACCTCACCAGATATCGACGTCAGGAGATCGGCGTGACGCATACACCGGCTGAGAGCCTCCACCCAGACGGCCAGCCCTATGACGTAGTCATACTCGGCGGAGGCAGCGGGGGCTATGCTTGCGCCTTCCGCGCGGCTCAACTCGGCAAAAGTGTCGTGCTGATCGAGAAAAGCAAACTTGGCGGTACATGCCTACACCAAGGCTGCATTCCGACAAAAGCTTTGCTGCACGCCGCTGAGGTAGCCGATGGCGCCAGAGACAGTGAGCAGTTCGGAGTCAAGGCAGAGTTCGGTGGCATCGATGTTCCCGCCGTGCACGCCTACAAAGACGGTGTTGTATCCCGTCTGTACAAGGGTATCCAGGGTCTATTCAAAGCTCGGGGTATCACCACTGTTGAGGGTGAGGGTCGCCTGATCTCGCCGACTACAGTCGCGGTCGGCGACCAGCGCTATACCGGCCGCAACGTAGTACTCGCCACCGGTTCTACTCCCCGCTCGCTGCCTGGTTTAGAGATCGACGGCGTGCGCGTGATCACCAGCGATCACGCTCTGCGGCTAGACCGGGTACCGGAATCTGTCGTGGTGTTGGGCGGTGGCGTGATCGGCGTGGAATTCGCCAGTGTGTGGCGATCATTTGGCGCCGAAGTCACCATTGTCGAGGCGCTACCGCGCCTCGTGCCCGCTGAGGACGCGGCATCGTCGAAGCTATTGGAACGCGCTTTCCGTAAGCGCGGCATCCAGTTCCACACCGGTGTGCGGTTCTCTGGCGCCAAGGTGACAGACGACGGCGTACAGGTTTCGCTCGAAAATGGGGTACAGCTAGATGCTGACCTGCTGCTGGTGGCCGTGGGTCGAGGCCCCGTCTCGGCGGACCTGGGCTACGAGCAGGTCGGCATAGCAACAGACCGCGGCTTCGTCACCGTAGATGAATACTGCCGCACCAATGTTGATGGCGTATACGCCGTCGGTGACCTCATCCCCACTCTGCAACTGGCCCACGTCGGCTTCGGTGAAGGCATTCTGGTAGCTGAGCAGATCGCTGGCCTGTCGCCGACACCCATTGACTACGCCGGTGTCCCCCGGGTTACCTACTCCAACCCCGAAGTTGCCTCCGTTGGCCTCACCGCTGAGCAAGCGCGCGAGCGCGGCCACGAGGTTATCGAGTTCACCTATGACCTCGCCGGCAACGGAAAAAGTCAGATCCTCAAGACCGCTGGCGCGGTGAAGCTGGTACGCGCTAAAGACGGCCCGGTGCTCGGCATCCACATTGTGGGAGCCAGGGCTGGCGAACTGATCGGCGAGGCGCAGCTGATTTACAACTGGGAGGCTTTCCCGGCTGAGGTCGCACAGCTGATCCATGCCCATCCCACTCAGACTGAGGCCCTCGGCGAAGCACACCTTGCGCTAGCCGGCAAACCACTGCACGTGCACGGCTGAGCGTTCCAATAGGTCCCTGCCTGTGTTCCACATGTTTTTGAGCCGCCTTGCTCCACTTTTCTTCGTAGGCGGCGGCTCCTGCGGCCTTGGCAGATGCCCCATTGGTACACCCTCTAGACTCATTAATGCCTGACCATTAACTTTTCCTGAAAGGGAGTCGCACGGACTATGCCGACCTCCGTTACGATGCCTGCGCTCGGTGAAAGCGTTACCGAAGGCATCATCACCCGCTGGCTTAAGAACGTCGGTGACGCTGTTGCACTCGACGAACCGCTGCTGGAGATCTCCACAGACAAGGTCGACACCGAAATTCCCTCGCCCGCGGCCGGTGTATTGACGCAGATTCACGCTCAAGAGGACGACACCGTCGAGATCGGCGGGGCACTGGCCACAATCGGTGCCGCCGATGAGGCTGATTCCGATAACACCGCAAGCGCCCAAGCCAAGCCCCAGACTCCAGCCCAAGCCACCCCAGAGCCCGCTGCTCAGCAGCCATCGGCTCCAGTAGCTCGGCCACAAGCCAGCACTCCGCCACCGGGCTCGGTAACTCAGCCACCGGCAACGCCCGTAGCGCCGAGCCAAACACCCAGCAGCCCAGCTCAGAACAGAGCAAGCGAAAACGGAGCGGCTTACGTCACTCCGCTAGTGCGCAAGCTTGCCTCCGAGCAGAACGTGGACATCGCCAAGCTCACCGGCACCGGTGTCGGTGGTCGCATCCGCAAGCAGGACATCCTCGAAGCGGCTAGCAAACAAGCGGCGGCTCAAAGCCAGCCACAAGCCGACCCGTCAGGGTCTGGGCAGCCCGCGTTAAAGCTGTCGCCGCTGCGAGGACGAACCGAGAAACTCTCTCGGCTACGGACGCTGATCGGGCGCCGGATGGTGGAATCGCTGCAGACATCCGCCCAGCTGACTTCAGTAGTAGAAGTGGATGTCAGCAAGATCGCTCGAATGCGCAACGAAGCCAAGGCTGACTTTCAAGCCCGCAACGATGTGAAGCTGTCATTCCTGCCATTCTTCAGCATCGCCGCAGTGGAGGCGCTACGCGAACACCCAAGGCTTAATTCCTCGGTAGATACCAACGCCGGAACGATCACCTACCATGATTCCGAGCATTTAAGCATCGCCGTAGACACCGAGCGCGGGCTGGTCGTCCCTGTGATCCGCGATGTCGGAGATCTCAACCTCACCGGTATGGCCCGAAAGATCGCGGATCTGGCTGAGCGCGCCCGGGACAATAAGCTCACACCGGATGAACTCGCCGGAGGCACATTCACCCTGACCAACACTGGTAGCCGTGGCGCGCTATTTGATACACCAATTTTGAACCAACCGCAGGTCGCGATACTGGGCACCGGAGCGGTGGTGAAGCGTGCTGTTGTGGTCGACGATGCCGATCTGGGCGAGCTGATCCTGCCGCGCTCGATGGTGTACCTTTCGCTCACCTACGACCACCGGGTAGTCGATGGCGCCGACGCCGCACGGTACCTGGTCGCGGTGAAGGATCGGCTGGAAGCGGCCGCTTTCGACGTGGAACTAGGCCTGAGCTAATAGGTCACGTCGGAGTTACATCGTGGATGCGCCACTGTCCATCGACCAACACCAGCTCCATCCGGGTCGTGCGTTCAGGCGATGTGGGCACTTGGCTCACATCGCTATGGGTGAGTGTCGAGCGCTGCGAGCTGCCCAGATCCAGCTGCACGATGTGGTGTGAGTGCAGCTGCTCGGCCAGTTGGAGCGTGACTTTTGTGTCGCTGGCAGCTATGACGTGGATCGCACGAAAAACGTGCCGCAGACCGGTAGCCAAAGTTACGGTCTCGCGTAGTCGCGTAATCTGCTGCTGATCGGCGCGAAGCATAGCCGAACTAGGGGCGTACACCTGAGTGAGCGGTTGCGGGTCGAGTCGGGAAAATGCGTCAGCGCGACGTTCGTCTAAACGATCCAGTACCGTTCTCCAACGGTCCGCCTCAGCCTGCGCCAACGTTGGGGGAACCACCTGCTGCCGCTGGTTATGCGGCGTCGAATCGGTACCGTTTACCGTCACCCAGAGCGCCCCTACGCCCAGCGCAACGACTACCAGGAACGCTACGGCTGCGATGTGCGGCAGCCTCTTGCGCCGCGGTCGCCCCAGCCTATGCAGCCTCGGCCGAATGCGTGCATGATGTGTGCGCCAGCGGGCCATAGCGGCGCGACATCGCGCCCACTGTGAAGGCTTCGTCGACGGCGTGGCAATCGAGTTGACAGCTAGACCGACCTGTCGGGTAGCACCAAAGACATCGAGCTCAAAATCATGCTTACGGTTTCCATATGCAGAAGGCTGATGAGCAGCCCTATTGGTCATCTCAGTCATGTCAAGCGGCGTCAAAGGGGTCACCGCACATGTCTGCCGCAACTGAACACAGAAATCAGCCATTGCTGGCCGAGCAGCCGGTTGTGCGACCAGAGTGGTGCAGATCGCCGCCGTCAAAGCTGGTGGTACGCCCAATTGATGCACCAGATTGGCCCAGTGCTGTAGCGAATCGGGGCCGATCGCAAGTGGCTCTCCCACTAGCGCGCACGCAGCCACCGCCGCCAGCGAGTACACGTCGCTGGCGGCGGTAAACGGCGCACCCAGCTCAAGTACTGGATCGACAAAACCCGGCGTACCGAAGATGCCGGTGCCTGTCAGCGGCTGACTGTCGTAAACGGTTTCAGAGGCAGTGCCAGGTTCAGAGATGCTGGCAGCTTCAGAGGTACTCACAGCTTCAGAGGCAGTACCGCAGAGCTGGGTCAACCGAGCCGTACCAAGATCAGCCAGCAGTGGTGTGCCGTCGCTACGAAGCAAGATGTTCCTCGGCGAGATGTCACCATGCAGGATGCCCCGCTCATGCGCGGCATGCAGCGCTTGCGCGATAGGCGCGATCACGGCGACTACACACCCCGGACGGAGCGGACCGCGGTCTTTCAGCAGTTGGGCAAGGCTGCGCTCGGCGCGGTCGAGCACCAAAACCAAGCCGCGTTCGTCGCTGCGTACACCGCGGAGCGCAACAACGTGCGCATGAGTGAACGAGGCTAAGACAGCGGCCTCGGTGCGTAGCCGCTCACGATTCTCGCGACTCGCGCAACCGTGCAGTCGCTTCAGCGCAGCCGGTTGGCCAGTGCTAACGCACCGCGCTGCCCACACTTCGCTGTCGGCACCCTGCCCAATCAGCTCACCGACCAGATAACCCGGCACCGTGGGGGGACTTTTCGGGGGCCCCCCACGGCTGGGATGTCTCGGAGCCTTTGTGCGCCAGGTGGAACTCATCCAGTTATGGTAACCACTTCCTCGACTGCGGTACCCGAGTTATCCACAGCTAGCGTGTACGGCAGCGCGCGATCAAGACCAGCGGCAAGGTCAGCACACAGGTCTTCCGGCGCTTCGATACCCACCGACAACCTCAGTAGCGAATCAGCGATACCGGCAGTACGCCGAGCTTGCGGAGTCATTGCGGCATGGGTCATGCTCGCGGGATGAGCGATCAGGCTTTCGACTCCACCCAAGGATTCCGCTAAGGAGAAGTACCGCAGCTGGGCCAGTAGCGCCCGAACACCTTCTACTGCATTCTCACCCTCGCCACCCAACTCAAAGCTCACCATCGCCCCAAAGCCCTGCTGCTGACGCTTGGCTAGCTGATAGCCGGGGTGAGTAGTCAGGCCAGGCCAATACACAGTGCGCACCGCTGGGTGTGAACCCAACAGATCCACGACCGCGCTGGTGTTCTCTTGGTGGGCACGCATGCGCGGCGCTAAGGTTCGCAGTCCGCGCAACGTGAGGTAACTATCAAATGGTGCGCCGGTGAGGCCGAGACAGTTAGCCCACCATGCGAGTTCGTCATGCACGGCGCAATCACGAGCGATCACAGCACCGCCGACCACGTCGCTGTGCCCATTGATGTATTTCGTAGTCGAGTGCACCACTACATCGGCACCGAGCTCCAACGGCTGCTGCAGCAGCGGAGACAGGAACGTGTTATCCACTACGGTGAGTGCGCCGACGGCACGAGCAGCACGTGCGACCTCGGCGATGTCAGTGACCCGCAGCAACGGGTTAGACGGCGTCTCGACCCACACCAACGCCGG
>JBBSOC010000050.1:0-16900 GCA_038260095.1 Mycobacteriales bacterium
CCCGAAACTCGGGAGTATATACTTTACGCTTCACAAGAACCTCCAGACAAGAAACTTTAGCGGACACACCGTCTGGAAAACCCAACACACCTCAAAACCACCCAAGATGCCCTCAAGAACTACACCCATGTGCACCGCTACACCCACCTGGGCACCTTCGACCTGAAACTCACCATAGTGTTCAACGGCCAATATTCGATCAACGGCGGTGCCTGGACCGACATCACCGGATCCATCCAAGCCACCAGCCCAACCCACCCCCTCACCGTCAAACAAGCCCGCGGACAACTCATCAACGGGGACAAAAACTAGGCGGTTAGACCAATAGTTTTCTGGTTCAACCGCGGGAGCGCATCGTGTATGTCACACGCATGTTCGTGAGCTGAGAACAGAGAAGCCCTTTGCCCTCCAAGAGCTTGAGGCCTTAAATCCAGCTTTTTCGTTGTCAGCAGTTGACATACGCCGTTCAGCCGGGTATTCACAGCACATATAAAATTCATTGTTATCAAACGTGAACGCAGTTAGTGCTGGCGTGGCTTAGCAGTACCGGTCGCACTGAAGGCGTTCAGCTACCAGCCCGTATCCATACCATGCTGTTTCGTCTAGGGGGTACCATGTCCGAGCACTCGACCGCGGTGCGTAGTGACGCTCGCGGTAGCAGCAAGCCAGTGACCCGAAGCAAGGCCCGTAACAGCCACCGTCATACCAGTGTTCCCCCGCAACCCTCTCCGAACGGTACCCCCGCCGAGTTCGCGAAGATTCGCGCCGGTTTGCAAGACAGATTTGATCAACTGAGCACCGAGTACCGCAATGCCACGGTTGAGATTCGGGCACTTCAAATTGCTCGCCAGTCCGACACTTCGGGTGATGATCAGGCTGACACCGGCAATAAAACCTTCGAGCGGGAGCAAGAGCTAACATTGGCCCATGGCATTCTGGAACGCGTTGAACAAGTCGAGCGTGCAATCGGCCGCATCGACGAAGGAACCTATGGGCAGTGTGAGCGGTGCAGCAATCAGATTCCAATAGCGAGACTAGAAGCCTACCCGGCGGCAACGCTCTGCGTGACCTGCAAACAACGCCAGGAACGCCGCTAGAGCATCCGCCAACAGGCCCCTGCCGGCGTTCGACATGTTTTTGGGCCGCCTTGCTCCACTTTCTGCGTAGGCGGCGGCTCCTGCGGTCTTGGCAGAAACCTACTGATAAGCGTTCGGTAGGCCGAAGTCGGCGTGGTCTTTTCGTAGCGGTGGGCATACTAATTGTCGTTATCGACGTCATTAGCAAAGTCTGGGTTGTTGCGCGGTTGCTAGGCCGTCCCCCAGTGAAGTTGTTTGGGGGGTTGGTCTACCTGACTCACCTGCGCAACACCGGGGCGGCGTTCAATATCGGTGACCGCTTCACGATTGGTTTATCGCTGATGGCGATAGTTGTCGTGATTTCAGTCTCCGTGCTTTCCCGACGGGTGATTTCTTCGGCGTGGGCGATTGCATTGGGCCTACTAGTTGGCGGCGCCGCAGGTAACCTTATTGACCGCTTGCTGCGTGCGCCGGGGCCACTGCGTGGCGCGGTGGTGGACTTCATTAGCGTTACCGATCCGGTGTCCCCACCTTGGCCGGTGTTTAACTTGGCTGATTCTGCGCTCGTGGTTGGAGTGGTACTCCTACTGGCGCTGGAGCTATTCGGCCAAACACCAGCGTTTCAGCCGCGACGAGTTACGCCTGTGGACGGCGGTCACAACGCCGAATGAGTCAGCAATTTAGTCAGCACAGAAGCGTTCCGTTGCCAGATGGCCTGGCTGGAAGCCGGGTCGATCAAGTGCTGGCCCGGCTGTTCGGGTTGTCTCGCTCCGCTGCCGCGAAAGTCATTGACAGCGGCGGTGTGAGCGTTGATGGCGTGGTGGTCGATAAAGCCGCTCGGTTACCGGCTGGGGCATGGCTTGACGTCGCACTACCGCAAGTGCAGCCCATCTCCGACGTTGTCACTAGAACGGCGGTACCTGGTTTGGAGGTGCTGTTCAGCGACGAACACCTGGTGGTGGTATCCAAGCCGGTGGGCGTGGCCGCGCATTCAAGTCCAGGCTGGGCTGGTCCAACGGTGACGGCTGGCCTTGCAGCGTTGGGGCATCAGCTTGCGCTGGGCGGCCCGGAGGAACGGCAGGGCATTGTGCATCGGCTCGATGTTGGCACCACCGGCGCAATGGTGGTCGCTAAGAGTGAACTGGCATACGCGGGCCTAAAGCGGGCATTTGCTGAGCGCACCGTGGATAAGCGATACCATGCGCTGGTGCAGGGGCATCCAGACCCCAGCTCCGGCAGTATTGATGCGCCGATAGGCCGGCATCCTCGCCGAGATGGATTATTCGCGGTTGTTGCTGGTGGGAAGCCCAGCATTACCCATTATGCGACCGTGGAGGCGTTTCGGGCAGTATCGTTGCTCGACGTGGACCTAGAAACGGGACGGACTCATCAGATCAGAGTTCACATGGCCGCGATTGCACATCCGTGTGCTGGTGATATCAGCTACGGTGCCGATCCCACCCTGGCCGCCAGACTTGGTTTGTCTCGCCAATGGCTACACGCCGCTCGGCTGAGCTTTACGCACCCTGCGACGGGGGAGCGGGTGGCCTTTGAAGCGGAGCATCCGACAGACTTGGCGTACGCTTTAGCGATTATCAGCGAGTGAGCACGCTACTACGCTTGCCCCTTCTAGTGTTGAGCTAGACAGCTTCCAGATTTTTAGTCATACTTTAGACTATGACTACTGTATTGCCTTTAGGTGAAGTTAAAGCTCACCTTTCTGAGCTGGTAGGCCGCGTTGACGGCCACCATGAGCGGGTTACGGTGACCGTCCATGGTCGGCCCTCGGCGGTACTGGTGGCGGTCGAAGACCTTGAGGCACTCGAGGAAACTCTGGAAATCTTGTCTGATCCAGAAACGTTGCAACGGTTGGCTACTTCCGATGCTGAACTAGCAGGAGGCGAGGTCGTCGATGCCGATGACCTTAGGGCTGCAATAGCGGCCCGACGTCCCGGCGCTCCATGAGGTAAGCGAATGCGGAAAGCAAAGGGGTATGAGCTGAGAGTTTTTTGTTCCATGCGGCCGCGGTTCTTGCGCCGGCGCGAGGATTTGATCTAGAACCGGACGGAACGTTGAGCGAGGTAACTGCTGAAGTTGCTTGCACACATCAGCATGGAAGCCGACGATCACGCCGCCATCCCTCGCGGCGCATCTTCGACTCCGAGCATCTGCAGCATCTCGGCCATAGATAGTGACGTGAAGCCTGAGGCCCGTGTCTGGCGTAGATAGAACGCATCCGCTACATCGGCCACTGTGTCGCCGATAGCAACGGGAGGGTCGCCTTGCACGACCTAAAGGGCCGCAATGTCATGCTCGGGGCATGGAGGATTCCTGCATCGAAGACACCCCTCATGGTTACTATACTATAAGTTGCAACTTATAGTATAGTAACTTTATGAGAAAGCTCATTGTTCGCGAGCGCGAACAGGCACAACTGCTGGATGCCGCCGCTGCCACGCCCTCCCTCATCGTATTGATTGGCCGGCGCCGGGTCGGGAAGAGCTTTTTGTTGGCCCATACCATGACCGCGCAGCGGACAGTGTCGTGTCAAGGCGACGAACAGAGCGAGCGCCAACACCTTGATCTGCTGGCAGATGAGGCTGGGCGAACTTTGTTGGGAAGTCCGATGCTTGCGTTCCGAACCTGGGATGACGCTTTGACCTTCTTCGGCGACCAAGCTCGCCTCGCGCCTCTAACAGTGATCCTGGATGAGTTCCAGTGGCTTAAGTCGGCTCAGCCGGCTCTCGATTCGATAATCCAACGACACTGGGATCAGTGGGACCGTGCAGGAATTCCACTGACGCTCGTATTAGCCGGGAGCGCGCTCACCATGATGGAGCGGCTACTCGAGCGCGGCGCTCCGCTGTTTGGTCGTGCCACTATACGGCCTCGATTGCAGCCCCTAGATTACCGTGAGGCAGCCGGGTTTACCGACATCGATGATCCGGAAAAGTTGCTACGCCGGTGGGCAGTGCTCGGTGGCACCCCGCAGTATCAGCTCTGGGCTGGTAGTGGAGACATCGAAGGTGTCATTAGCGACCGCATACTCGCCAAGGACTCTCCGCTATACGACGAGCCCAGACATTTGCTCCGCGAAGGCGAGGGTATTCGAGATCCCGGTACTTACCTGGCCATTCTCCGGGCTATCGCTCGGGGGGCGACCCACCACAATGAGATTGCCCAAGGCGCCGGGGTACCTACTGGCAATCTGGCACGCAAACTAGAGCGCCTGGAGGACCTTGGCTACATTGCACCTCGCCATCCGCTACAGGTGAGCCGAGCTCAAGAGCGAAGTAGCTACCAAATCGTAGACCCTTACTTCCGCTTTTGGTTCCGATACATTGCCAACAATCGCAGCCGGTTAGAGCGTGGCCGGGTCAAAGAAGTGCTCGCCGAGATTCTTAGCGACTTCGATAACGTTATGGGCTGGGCGTTTGAGGAGTGCTGTCGCCGATGGTTTGGCGTTTACGCTCCTGAGGGGCTGGTAGGAGCGGCCGAAGAGGTGGGTTCATGGTGGTCGCGAGATGGTAAAACCGAAATTGATGTGGTCGGGATACGAAAGCAGCGCTATGCCATGGTCGCAGAATGCAAGTGGCGACGAGTCGCTGACGTTGACCTTTTGGGCAAGCTGCGCAAAAAACGAGCGGCCTTGGGGCCGAAGGCATCAAGCGCCCTATTGGTTCTATGCGGACGCCAGGCATTCACTGAACCACTCCTGGAACAGGCTCGGCAAGGAGCGGTAACACTGATCACCGCGGCGGATCTATTTACTAATCAGCTCGAAAGTAGCTTGACCGCGCGGCCTTTTGACCTGCAAATTTAGCTACTTTCGGGCTGAGGAAGTAACGATCGATTCAGTAGTAACGCTAGGCATCAGTAACAATGTGGGCGAGCCAGAAATATCTCCGGAAGCACGGCGATTAAGCTAGCCGGAGGTTCGGGCTGAGCGGGGGTGTTGAAGACGTTGGTTGGCGCCTCGCGAGATGGATTTGTGCACCTGCACGTGCACACCGAGTACTCCATGCTCGACGGTGCGGCGCGGTTAAAAGACCTCTTCACCGAGTGCGAACGGCAGGGCATGCCGGCGATCGCGATGACCGACCACGGCAACATGTACGGCGCGTATGACTTTTGGTCCAAGGCCACCAAGGCAGGTATCACGCCGATCGTTGGCACGGAAGCATATCTGGCGCCAGACTCCCGCTTTGTGAAACAACCGGTGCGCTGGGGGCAGCCGAGCCAGAAGAAAGACGATGTTTCCGGGGCCGGCGCCTACACTCACATGACTCTGCTCGCGCAGTCCACGCAGGGCATGCATAATCTGTTCAGGCTCTCGTCCCAGGCGTCGCAGGAAGGATATTTTCGCAAGCCCCGGATGGACCGCGAGTTGCTAGCCCAGTACTCCGAGGGCATTGTAGCCACGACCGGCTGCCCCTCAGGCGAAGTACAGACTCGACTCAGGCTGGGCCAATATGATGCGGCGCTGGCCGCAGCCGCCGCCTATCGCGACATTTTTGGTTCGGAGAACTTTTTCGTTGAGCTGATGGACCATGGTCTCGACATCGAAAACAGAGTTCGCGACGGTTTGGTCTCTATCGCTCGGGCGCTGGATCTACGGTTTGTGGTCACGAACGACTCCCACTACACCTACGCCTCGGAGCGAGAGTCCCATGATGTGCTGCTGTGCATCCAGACCGGCTCGCAGCAGGCCGATGCGACTCGCTTCAAATTCGACGGTTCGGGGTATTACCTCAAGTCTGCCGCTGAAATGCGGGCGATTGACTCATCCGACGTCTGGCAGTCGGGGTGTGACTCCACACTGCTCATCGCCGAGCGTGTTAACACCACGTTTGAAAAGCGCAATCTCATGCCGCGCTTCTTGGTTCCAGAAGGTCACACTGAGGAGAGTTTCCTGCGCGAAGAGGTGCGGCGCGGGATGGAGCGGAGGTATCCCGGGGGGATCGATGACGAGCGTCAAGCTCGGGTCGAGTACGAGATCGGCGTCATCCTCCAGATGGGCTTCCCGTCCTACTTCCTGGTTGTGGCCGACTTCATCGGCTGGGCGAAACGAAACGGCATTCGGGTCGGACCGGGCCGCGGCTCAGCCGCGGGGTGCCTAGTCGCCTATGCGCTTGGTATCACTGATCTGGACCCTCTCACGCATGGTCTGCTGTTTGAGCGTTTCCTCAACCCGCAGCGGGTCAGCATGCCCGACATCGATATCGACTTCGATGAGCGCCGGCGCGGCGATGTTATCCGATACGTCACTGATAAGTGGGGGGCGGACAAGGTCGCCCAGATTGTCACCTACGGCACGATCAAAGCCAAGGCGGCGGTGAAGGATTCCGCCCGCGTGCTCGGCTACCCCTATGCGGTAGGGGATCGCATCACCAAAGCGTTCCCACCCCCGGTCATGGGTAAAGACATGCCGTTGTCCGGGCTGTTCGACGCCGCGCATCCTCGTTATACCGAGGCCAGCGAAATTCGGGCGTTGTATGAGTCCGACAGTGACATCAAGCGTGTGATCGACACCGCCCGCGGCTTGGAAGGATTGATCCGACAGGTCGGCGTGCATGCCGCCGGCGTGATCATGAGCGCCGAGCCGTTGGTCGATCACATTCCGATTTGGAAGCGTGAAGCTGACGGCGCGATCATCACGCAATTTGATTATCCGACGTGTGAAGATCTGGGCTTGCTCAAGATGGATTTCTTGGGTTTGCGTAATCTCACGATCCTCGATGATTGTCTGGGCAATATCGCGGCGAACCGCGGGGAAACCATAGAGTTGGAGACACTGCACCTGCAGGATCGCGCCACGTATGAACTGCTCGCTCGGGGCGACACGCTCGGCGTCTTCCAGCTTGACGGTGGGCCGATGCGTTCGTTGCTGCGGGCGATGAAACCGGACAGCTTTGAAGACATTTCCGCTGTGTTGGCGTTGTATCGGCCGGGACCGATGGGGGCCAACGCACACAACGACTACGCGGACCGAAAAAACAAACGCAAGCCGGTGACGCCGATCCACCCGGAGCTCGCCGAGCCGTTAGCCGACATCTTGGGCGACACTTACGGGCTGATCGTGTATCAAGAGCAGGTCATGGCTATCGCGCAGCAGCTGGCCGGTTACTCACTGGGCGCCGCGGACCTGCTCCGCCGCGCGATGGGCAAGAAGAAAAAGGAGATCCTGGAGAAGGAGTACATCCCATTTGCCGATGGGATGCGAGCCAACGGATACTCCGATCAGGCGATCAAGACGCTCTGGGACATTCTGGTTCCGTTCTCTGATTACGCGTTCAATAAAGCGCACACCGCCGGTTACGGTTTGCTGTCCTACTGGACCGCGTACTTGAAGGCAAACTTCCCAGCCGAATACATGGCGGCGTTACTTACCAGCATGCGCGACGACAAAGACAAAATCGCCGTCTACCTTGCCGAATGTCGCCACATGGGCATCAAGGTGCTCCCGCCAGATGTCAACGAGTCCGATGCGATGTTCACGCCGCGCGGCTCCGATATCCGGTTCGGTCTCACCGCCGTGCGCAACGTCGGCGCTAACGTCGTGAGTTCGATTGTGGTTACCCGTGGCGTGAAGGGCCACTTCGCCGACTTCTACGACTACCTCAGCAAGGTGGAATCGGTCGCCTGCAATAAGAAGACCGTCGAGTCGCTGATCAAAGCGGGCGCGTTCGATTCGCTCGGTCATGTACGCCGTGGCCTGCTTGCGGTGCACGTCGAGGCGATCGAAACGTTCATGGGTACGAAACGTAACGAGGCTATTGGCCAATTCGACCTTTTCGGTTCGCTGGGCGGCGGCGATGCGGCAGCAAATCTCTCCGCCACGATGACGCCGCCAATTCCCTGCGGCGAATGGGATAAGGCGCAGCTGTTGTCGTTCGAGCGCGAAATGTTGGGGCTTTATGTCTCCGATCATCCGCTGCTTGGTCTAGAGCACGTGTTAGCCGCGGCGGCCGATACCTCCTTGGTCCGGCTGGCTGAGGACACCGTGGCCGATGGCGCGATTGTGACTGTCGCCGGAATCTTGTCTTCGGTGACGCGCAAAGTCACGAAGCAAGGCAAGGTTTGGGCTAGCACCGTCATTGAAGACCTAGACGGCGCGGTCGAAGCATTGTTCTTTCCGGCCACCTATGAACTGGTGGGCTCGCATGTGATCTCAGACCAGATTGTGGTGCTTAAGGCCCGAGTCGATAAACGGGAGGATGCTCCGCGCTTGATCGCACTGGATGTGTCTATCCCCAACGTGAGCAATACCGCGGAGCGGCCGCTGGTGTTGTCGGTAGCCGAACCGCGCTGCGATGCTGGTCTGGTCGAGCGGCTGCGCGAAGTGTTGGCCACCCATCCGGGCACGACACAAGTGCATGTATCGCTCGTTGGTACGGGAGGAACCACCACGTTCCAGCTCGGTGAGGGCGTGTGGGTGGCACCATCGTCGGCGCTGATGGCAGACCTGAAGGCGCTACTGGGTCCGGCGGGGATCGGCTCATGAGGGGCACCGAGTTGGGGCTCGGAGTTTCATGAGAAACACAGGCTCGTGAGTCGACGACAAGATTGGTTGTCCATGTTTTCTGGCGAGAGGGTGCGGTTGCTGCTGCGAACGTACCGCACTGAGTTGCTGAGCGGGGGCGGAGTCATCGCTGGTTCGGCAGTGCTCGGTGCCGCTCTTGGTTTGCTGTGGTGGTTTTGGGCGCCGAGGCTGGAGTTGATTGCTAGCCCGCATGGTGCGTTACTCGTCGATGAAGAGCCGGAAGAGTTCATCTCCTCCGACGGCAGATTTGCGCTGATCGTGGCGGTGGCTGGGCTCGTTGTGGGCTTTACGATGTGGTTTTGGCGTAGTAAGCGCGGACCTGTGCTGCTGGTATCGCTGGCGCTGGGGGGTTTGGCGAGTTCGGTGGTGATGTGGCAGCTCGGCGAGGAAGCCGCTCGAGTCAATGGTCGGGACTTGATCTCCAAAGTCGAGCTAGGTTCGAGCGTAAGCGTCCCGATCGTGCAGCTGCACGCCACTGGCCTGCTGTTTCTTCAGGCGCTGCTCGCTGTGGTGACGTATGTGGTGTGTGCGTCGTGGTCGCGCGAACCGGAGCTGCGCCCTGGCCTGTCCGTAGAGCCAGCGACCCCGCGCTTGGAGCCGAAGCTGGATAAGGCGCAGCCGGGCGCGATGCAGTTACAGCTAAAGAATGTTGTCAAGGCTGAGTAAGGCTGGCTAAAAGCGAAAGCGAATACCTGCCGAAGAGGAGCACCATGAACCCCGCCCCGCCGGAAGTGGCCGTGTTGGACTACGGCTCCGGGAATCTCCGTTCGGCACAGCGAGCCCTAGAGCGAGTAGGCGCTGTAGTTACGGTAACCGCCGACTTAGCTGTTTGTTCGGCCGCCGATGGTCTCGTGGTCCCGGGAGTAGGTGCGTTTGCGGCGTGCGCCAATGCGTTGCAGGCTAGCGGGGCTGGGACGATGATCACTTCCCGAGCAGTGGCTGGCGCTCCCGTGTTAGGCATCTGCGTGGGCATGCAGGTGCTGTTCGACTCCGGTCAGGAGCACGGGATCAGCGCTAAAGGGTTGGGTGTTCTTCCAGGAACCGTGCGGAGATTGCATGCGGAGCGTTTACCGCACATGGGGTGGAACACGGTGCAAGCGCCCTCATCGAGCAGCTTGTTCGCGGGGCTGGATTCTACGATCCGCTACTACTTCGTGCACTCCTACGCCGCGTGTGATAACGATCAGGCGCTGAGCAACGTGGCTGATTCGGTGATCTACACAGAGCACGGTGAGAGGTTTGTGGCCGCGGTGGAGCACGAAGCGGTGGCCGCAACCCAGTTCCATCCGGAGAAGTCCGGGGACGCCGGAATGACGGTGCTACAGAACTGGGTTCGTTCGCTGCGGTAGCTGTTTCCGTTGCCGCAAATGGTGCCTGCCCGTTGCGAGTGGAGTTCTATTTGACTAGAATTTCAACCATGACGATTTTGCCGCTCAATGACGTTAAGACTCGTTTTTCTGCGCTCGCTGACGAGGTAGAGGCCACACATGATCGAATTATCGTCACTCGAAACGGTAAACCGCACGTCATGCTCATCGCAGTCGATGACTTCGAGTCACTGCAAATGACGAGAGAGATCCTTTCCGAGCCGGGGGCGGTAGAAGACATCCGCCAAGCGGAGCGAGATATCGCTGAAGGTAAATACCACAGCATCGACGATCTTCGTCAGAGGCTTGAAGAGCGCCGCCGCGCCGAACACGGTGGCCAATGAGCGAAAAATCCCACGTCAAGATTTCCCCGAGCGCCTTGCGTGTGCTTTCTGTGGGACCACCACGTGGTGTCCCACTTTCAGCGGCATGGGCGATTTATGAATTCATGGACGGACCACTTAGCCGTGATCCTTGGCGCGTCTCAAAACCGCTACATAATGAGTTGGAAGGATGGCGTGGTTCCCGGCGCGGCGAGTATCGAGTTGTATTACGCATTGATGAAACAACCCAGACCATCAATGTGGATCGGGTGGATCACCGCGCAGATATCTACCGAACCTAAATCCGTAGCACTGGCTGAGTAGTTTAGAACGATGGTCTGGTGCAGGGCCGGCCGCGGCGGGGATGTACAGCTTGCGCTTAGGCTACCCACCCGCAGGAGGCAGAAATTACAGCTGTCCTTTGGTGCTGGGAATACCAGCCACCCGTGGGTCTGGTTCGGTTGCAACCCGGAGCGCCCGTGCTACTGCCTTAAACTGCGCCTCGGTGATGTGGTGGGCGTCGCGTCCGGAACGTACCAGCACATGCAGCGCGATCTGGGCGTTGTTCGCGAAGGACTCCCAGATGTGCCTGACCATGGTGCCGGGGAACTGCGAGCCGATCGTCGCGGTCTCCATCACGGCGGGCTCTTCGTGAACTAGGTACGTCCTCCCCGCTAGATCCACCGACACCTGCACCAGTGCTTCGTCCAACGGGACCAAGGAATCCGCAAAGCGTCGGATGCCAGCTTTGTCGCCTAGCGCTTGCCGGAATGCCTGGCCAAGCGCGATCGCACAGTCCTCGATTGTGTGGTGGGCATCGATGTGCAGATCGCCTTGGGCATGGACGGTAAGGTCGAAGCAGCCGTGCTTTCCGAGCTGCGACAACATGTGGTCGTAGAAACCCACGCCGGTTTGAATATCGGTGCGGCCAGTGCCATCCAAGTTAATCTCGACCAGCACTTTAGTCTCGCCGGTTACCCGTTCCACTCTGCCAATGCGTCCCATCACAGCTCCCTACGATTCTCTACGATGTTGGCCTCAATTGGAATCGGTAATCCTTACCTGCACCGCATCTCCATGCGCTGGTAGATCCTCGGCCTGTGCCAATGTTATGACATGTCTAGCGACTCCACTCAGTGCCACAGCGTCGTATTCCACCACATGGGTGCCGCGCAGAAATGTCTGTACTGACAGCCCGGATGAATACCTAGCTGAGCCGCCGGTCGGAAGAATGTGATTCGATCCGGCGGAATAGTCACCCAATGAAACAGGCGAGTAGGACCCGACAAAGATCGCGCCCGCGTTCCGCACCCGTGCGGCGACTTCCCTCGCGCCTGCTGTCTGCACTTCGAGGTGTTCAGCGGCGTACTCGTCCACGACTGTCAAGCCCTGCTCCAGATCTGACACCAGCACTATCGCGGACTGCGGTCCACCCAGCGCTTCCCGGACGCGCTCAGTGTGCTTCGTCCGGGCGACCTGTCGCTCGAGCTCCGCCTCCACCGCCTTTACGAGTTCCACATCAGGAGTCACCAGAATGGACGCGGCGGCCGGGTCATGCTCGGCTTGGCTGATCAAATCGGCGGCGACGTACATCGGGTTGGCGGTAACATCAGCGAGGATCGCGATCTCAGTAGGGCCGGCCTCCGCGTCGATCCCGACCACGCCTTGCAGTAGCCGTTTAGCGGCGGTGACCCAGATATTCCCCGGACCGGTCACGAGATCTACCGGAACGCATTCTTGTTCACCGTCGGTGACTCCGTAAGCGAGCATTGCGATCGCCTGTGCGCCGCCGACTGAATACACCTCATCGACACCGAGTAGCGCGCATGCCGCCAGTACCAGCGAATGAGGTAGACCGGTCTCGCGCTGTGGTGGAGAGACCACCGCGATCGACTTGACGCCAGCGATCTGCGCCGGCACCACGTTCATCACCACGCTGGACGGGTAGACCGCCAACCCGCCCGGGACATAAAGGCCGACTCGGCGCACCGGCCGCCAGCGCTCCGTGACCTGGCCGCCAGGGACCACTTGTGTCGTGACATCTACTCGGCGTTGGTCGGCATGGACCAAACGCACGCGCCGGATCGCCTCCGTCAGCGCTGCTCGAATCGCGGGGTCCAAACTTTCCGCCGCCGACTTGAGGGCCTCGCTCGAGACCCGCAGCTGGGTGAGCGTCACTCCATCGAAGCGTTCGGTCGCGGCTCGCACCGCCGCCGCGCCGTCCTTTCGTACTGCCTCAATAATCGGTTTTACCTTTTCGGCCGCGTCTGAGACCTCCACCGCGGCACGCGGGAGAATATTCCGAGGCGTGTGAGGAGACTTTCGCAGATCTATGCGGCGCATCAGGGGGCTAGTCATGGGGGCTAGCTTACAGAGCGTCCCTGGCTTTAAGCGGCATTACGCCGGATGTGAAATGGTTCTCACTTATGTGGAGCGATGTCTCCAGGTGCACGATCTCCCGTAATGCCGCCTCGGGTCTGTCTTATCAGCTCTCCATCTAACCCCCGCCCTAGATAGGTGTAGGACACATGACTTCAGTTTCTCCGCTCTCCGAGCTAGTTCCGGAGTTCCTGGCCTTCGGTGAGCAGCTTGTTAGAGCGCATGCCCTGCCAATACTCAGCCAGGGTTATGCCGAGCTCGTCGCCTCACTCCGCGCTGACGAGCAGCTCCGAGAGATAGCGCTGCGTGATGGCATAGACGCCGCACTGAACCATGACACTCTTGGTGCGTTGCGCAAGGCTAAAAAAGAGTTCGCCACCCCAGCGGAGCTCCGGGCGGAACGTGCTATGACAGATCGAGTCCGGGAGGAATTTCCCGGTCACTCCGTGCTCGGTGAGGAACTGGGAGCGACAGAGCAGACGCCACCGGAGGGTGGTCTGAACATTCGCTGGGTCTTCGACCCGGTGGATGGCACCACCTCGATGCTGCGCACGGCTGTAGCGCAGGCATACGGGATAGAACTTCCCGATCCGCCGCCGGCCTTCGGGGTCACCATCGGAGTGCTCGAAGACGACAAAGCCATCGCCGGAGTGGTGGCAGAGCTCCGACCTCGCCAGGGCAGCGGTCTGGAGATCACCCGGCTGTGGGCGGGTGGATCTGGCGTACCGGCCACCCGCAACGGCGAATCCGTGGCAGCGGGATCGGCGGTCCAGCTGGATAAAGCCACTCTTGCCAGTACCGTTCCTGAGGCGATGTTCAAAACCGCGGAGCAATGGCGGGAGTTTCAGGCTCTGGAGGAGGTCACTTCCGGCGATTGTGCCGCCGGGCAGAACTGCATCGGCTTCATGGAACTACTCAGCCCGGACGGGTGGGTCAATCTGGTGTTTGAGCGGGATATGACAGCGCCCGACGCTGCCGCTCTGGGTCCGATCTTGCTCGCCGCTGGGGTAGAGATAACCGATGCCCAGGGCAACCCGCTGCGGTTTGGTCCAGCGGAACTACCTGGTGAGTACGTCGTGCTTGCCGCGCACCCAACGCTCCATGCCGAGGCGGTAGGAAGAATACGGTCTGGTCCGCGTGGTAGGTCTACTTTCGAACGGTGGAAGGAAGCGACTGGGGTGGACGTCAGTAAATTCACATCATCTGCTACTCCGTCTGGTCAGGGAACAACCGTCCAGGCGGCAGCGCTCCCTACCGGCACGTTACGTACCGCCCCCACGTCACAGACGAATAGGTAACCATGGACATCAGCGAAGTCATTACCAAGCTAGCCCGGCCACAGGTTCTGGCCCTGACGCCCTATAGCTCCGCCCGGAAGGAAGGCGAGCAGAACGAGGCGTGGGCGCATCACGATGCCAACGAGATGATGTACCCGCCCTATCCAGGCACCGCAGACCAGGAGGGGCTCAACCGCTACCCCGAGCCGCAACCGTCTCATCTGCTCGACATCTTCGCTGAGCTCTACGGGGTCGCCCGGGAACAGTTGTTGCTTTCTCGAGGCGCGGATGAAGCGATTGACCTCCTCACTCGAGCCTTCTGTCGGGAAGGTGTCGACGCGGTGCTTATTCAGCCGCCGACCTTTGCCATGTATGAGCACTCGGCGCATGTACAAGGCGCCGCTATTCACGAGGTTCCGCTCCTCGGTGACAATTTCCAGCTGGATGTACCCCGGATTCTCGATACATGCCGGGCGGACCCCAACGTGAAGCTCGTTTTCGTTTGCTCCCCGAACAATCCCACGGGGAACCTGATGCGGCGGGAAGATGTGCTTGAACTGAGCAGGAATCTCATCGGTCAGGCGCTGGTCGTGGTCGATGAAACCTATGTGGCCTACTCTGGCCAACCCTCATTCAGCACCGAAATCGGGAAATACCCCAATGTGGTCGCGCTTCGTACGGTGTCGAAGGAGAACGCGCTCGCCGGGGAACGGTGCGGGATCATGATCGCGCACCCCGAGGTCATCAGTCTCACCGGTCGTATGCACGCGCCCTATCCGCTGACTGTTTCGGCTGTCCGTGCCGTCACTGAGGCCATGTCTTCCAAAGGTGTCGACTACGCCCGAGCCCTTCGCGAGCGGATTCTGCGCGATCGTCACACGCTCGAACAGGCGTTAGCGGCTTCCCCGGCCGTGCAACACATTTACCCTAGCGACGCTAATTTCCTACTCCTGCGGACCACTGATCCCAAGCTCTTGATGCGGATCATGGAGGAAAACCAGATCAAGATCCGGGATCGAAGCAGTGCGGTCCCCGGTTGCGTGCGCATTTCTGTAGGTCGGCCAGAACAGAACGAGCGACTGCTGTCGGTCTTCACTGAGTATGCTCAGCAACTGGCTCCAACGGAGACAGCCGCATCGCCCTTCTCCTAGCCACATAGACTACAAAGATGCTCTTTGGCCGCCTGGCTATCGGTACGCCTCAGCCCGATAAGCCACTTTCACTATCTGCACGGTGACAGTCTGGTCAATAATTTGATAGACGATGCGGTAACTGGACCGGCGCGCGCTGTGGTATCCCTTCCATTTGTGGTGCAGCGGCTTTCCGACCCGATAGGGATTCTCTGCAAGGGCTGAGTAGGCGAATTCTAGAACAGCGTCAGCGACCTTTGACGGCAAACTGTTTATGCATTTACGTGCTCCGCTGGTCAACCGAATAGTGTACGTCATGTACCAGATGCCTCTTTGCGCTTACGTGCGATGAACTCGGGAAATGCTTCCTCTAGCGATACGGTTTCGCCTAAGTTTGCTTGATCAATCGCTGCTTGTAGTTCAGCGGCACGAGTTGGTTCGGACCAATAGAGCGTTTCCTCTATGGACTCCCACTCGTCAGCGGAGACAAGCACAACAGCGGGTTCGCCGTTACGAGTGATGGTAAACGCCTGGTGGGTGGTCACCGCTTCATCGATGTGTGCAGAAAGCTGGGCTCGGGCCTGCGCCACGGAAATAGTTTTCATAGCTATAATTATAGCGTAATGACTAGCTCCGACTCCAGCCCAGTCGACGAAAGTATTGCCCCACAATTGTGCCTACAAGTTATTCACCAGCGTGAGGCGATACGGCGCGGTCAGCGTTGCTGATTCCCCTGGCTCGAGCCGGTGCGGCTGCTGATAGCTACCCTCCACGAGCTCATACACCACAATTATCCAACCGGCCGGGTTGCGCTCGATTCGCCAGTAGTTCGGAATCCCGGCTTCGGCGTAGATGGTGGTTTTCGCGTTTCGGTCGTTTATTCGAGTGGAGGGGGATTCCACTTCCACCACGAGCGCCACCTGCTGCGCCGGTCCGTACTGTTTGCCGTTTCCGAGAGCGCCGGGGCGGAGCACCACAACATCGGGCACGAGTTTGTTGTTCCCGCAGTCAACTCCGAGGTCGGTAAGCACCCGCCACCCTGCTGGAGCCGCCTGATGCAGCATCACTAGGAGATTAGATTCGATACCTTGGTGTTCCCAGTTAGCCGGTGGGCTCACGAGCAGCGCCCCTTCGTAGATCTCGTAACGGTGACCGTCCTCAGGCAGCGCGGCGACAGCTGCCTCATCCCACACCGGGGGCCAGGAATCGTATGCCAACGCATGCGTCATGGCACTATCCTCTCACAGTCGCGAGCCGCTACGGAACCTACGGTTTTTGCGCGTTAACTTCTGCTTGACGCAGCTTTGATCGCGGTAGCGCCGTTACCACTGCGCCGAGCGCCGGCCCGGCCGCCGCCAGCAGGAATCCCAGCATCGCACTCCCGAAGTGCTCTATCACCGCTCCGGTGAGTACCTGACCCGCACCCACCGCCACCACCGTGATTGTCCAGTTCCAGCTATAAGCCTCGTTGAGTGCGCCGGGTGCAATAACTGCCGCCACCATCGAGGTTTCTACTGTCGCTACGGCGGCTATTGGCGCACTACAGATCACGATCATTACCATCATCATGGTGATGTTGGTGACTACGCTCAGCATCACCAGCCCGGCCGTGAGCGCGGCCAGTGTATAAGCCCACTGCGTGGCCAACGCCGCCGTGAAGTGTTTAGTGCCGAACCAGAGGCCGCCAGTAACACTGCCCACGCTGCTCAACGCAAAGAGCGCGGCGGCAATGCCTCCAGCGCTAGCAGCGCTGACGTGTGCGCTGCTGAAAGCTGGAAGCGTGATGTTGAGCGCGCCGAGCGCGA
>JBBSOC010000051.1:0-16655 GCA_038260095.1 Mycobacteriales bacterium
CACCTGATCCGGCCGCACCACCACACCCTCAACCATGACCGGCAACATTGCCAGCCACACGACCCCAAACGATCACACCACGCCGCAACAACCAAGAACTACCAGGTCAACACGTTAACCAACTTAAGCTACGCGGCATTGCGTCTGAAGGCGCAGAACGGGATCACCAAAGCGTGTCCGTCTAAGAAGTTTCATAGAACCCATTTCATGACCATCTGCTAGGTAATCCACTTGATTGGTTTCACCCTCGCGGTAGTTCCTTGCATGTCCGCATACCGCGAGGCACCGCCGCGGGCGCTAAGGGGTAGGCGTCGCTCATCACTTGCCACCGTTCGGTGAGGCTAAAGACAACAGGGAGGACGATACTGTATCCACGACACCACACAAAGAAAACCGGAAGAGCGAGATAAGTGAATATCCGCCGGCAACATGTCGGAATAGTTTCAGGTACTCCGAGGTCGCTAATAGCGGCGGGCGATCGTCAGAAGATAGGGCATCTCGATGACGAGGGTGTCATTGTCCGCGACGTTCTCGCTGGCCAGCGTCTCCTCGAGCGCCGCTCGTGCCGCCGGCCATTTTCCGAGCCGCTTCACCTCGGCCACTGGGCCCAACAGTGGACCAAACTGGGTAGATTCCATAGTGATCGCATCACCCACAGAAGACCAATGCATGGTGACAAGGCGTTCAGAGGTAATCACGGTTACCGGCTGGCCGGCGAAGAATGTTGTGACGAGCTGGGGCCTGCCCCAGTCTGTCGGTTTAGGGGCGGCGGTATCGGTATTGGGCAGGAAACTCTCGATCACGCCTTCCAGTTTGGAGAAGGCACTACTCGGGCGCCAGGCCGTGACGGCGACCAGACCGCCAGGTCGGCACACTCGTACTAACTCTGTTGCCATCGCCGCCCGGTCGGTGGCAAGGAACGCGCCAAACGTTGATAGCACCCGATCGAAGGACTGATCTGGATAGGGCAACGCAGTCATGTCACTCTCGGTCCAGCGCACGGTGACGCCCGCCGTATCGGCACGGGCGCGTGCGATCGCAAGCAGCTCGGGCGTGATGTCCACGGCGGTGACTCGCCCGCCGGCCTTTGCCGCCGGAATCGCGGTGTTCCCGGTTCCAGCCGCCACATCCAACACATCCAATCCAGCTACCCCAACCTCATCAACTAGGCCTTGGCCGACGTTGGCGAACTTGTCACCGACGGTCGCGTAGTCTCCTGCGGCCCACTTGTGCGCTACAGCGCCGGTTTTCTCCACAACAACTCTCCTTGCGTGTGAATCTCTTAACCACTCGTTACTCGGTTGTATGCCACTGAGACTCGGCTCGGAGCGGTTTGTCCCGGACGACGAGGACCCGATCCGCGCCGAACTCCGGAAATCCCAGGACACGGTAGCGAATGGCGGGTTAAGCTGCCGTCCGTCTTCATACGTACTCCCGTTTATCCGCGTTGGAAGGTACAGCCGTGCGCTCAAAGTTCAGCCGCTTGTGTTTCACTCTTGCAGCTACCGTCGGGTTCACGGCAGGCCTGTTGGTTGCGCCTATGCCTGTATTCGCCGAGCAGCGTGGCCCTGATTCTTATCTAGACACTCGCGCCGATGCCGCCCCAACGCCGCAGCTGCAGTGGAGCGGTTGTCAGGACAGTTTTCTATGCGGCACTGCCAAAGTGCCGCTTGACTACGATCATCCGCGAGGGACAAAAATTGACCTCGCGCTGATCAAGCTGCCCGCCTCAGATCCGAAAAGGCGGATCGGAACCCTGTTTATGAGCTTCGGTGGTCCCGGTTTGTCTGGAACTGACGTATTTAGGGGCGGAGCCAAGCTGCCAGGGTTTTTCCCTGATGAGCTGCGTTCCCGTTTTGATCTGGTTTCTTGGGATCAGCGTGGGGTCTCACGCAAGATGCCAGTGCGGTGTTTTTCTACTGAGGCAGAGCAGAAAAAGTTCTTTGAAGCGTTCCCGGAAATTCCTGGCGATTCTCGTGGGGAGCGAGCTTTCTATCAGGCATCCCGAAACTTGGCGCAGCGCTGTCAACAGCAAGCGGGCGAGCTGTTGCCGCACATCAACACAGTGAACTCCGCTAGGGATCTAGACTTACTTCGCCGCGCGGTTGGCGATGCGAAACTGACTTATCACGGCCTGTCCTACGACACACATCTGGGCGCTATTTACGCCAACCTCTTCCCTCGCCGAGTGCGAGCAATGGTGCTAGATGGTGCGATGGACTTCGTCGGCAACGCCACTGGTGACGGCTTCGGTAGAACTAAACCTGTGGATGTTCGGCAGAACACGTCTGTAGGAACCGCACAAACCTTTGACTCATTCCTCGACCAGTGTGTTCAAGCCGGCGCTAAATGCGCCTTCGCTGCTGGGGGCAATGTCCACGTTAAGTGGGGCGATCTGACGCGGCAAGCCAAGCGACACCCCATCGGAGTTGTCGCCGCCGATGGCACGACCACCACGTACACGTATTCAAAACTGATTACTGATGTCGCAGATGGGTTAGGCCAGCCGGATACTTGGACCGACCTTGCCGCAACGTTGGAGCAGATCTACCAGGCCAGTAAAGGTGTGCAGCTTAGGCTGCCCGCAGCGCCGCAGTCCGATATCGAGAAATATTTCCACAGCAGTCAGGAGGCATCCAACGGGATTCAATGTGCAGACGCCCTCATGCCACGCAATGAGGCGATCTACACCCACCTGGCAGTGACAGAGGACCGACGAGTGCCCTACTTTGGCCGCATCAGTGTCTTCAGCATGATGCCGTGCGCGTACTGGCCAACCCAGGCCGTCAAGCCTTACGCCGGACCATGGAATAGGTGGACTGCAAGCCCGATTCTTATCATCAACAACAGGTTTGACCCGGCGACCTCACTGGGAGGAGCCCAACGCGGTCTTGCCCAGCTGGCCCGTGGACGACTCCTGGTCGTCGAAGGCGCTGGCCACACAACGTTGGCTGTGCACAGCACCTGCGCCGAAAAAGCCAAACAAGCGTATCTAATTTCGGGAGTCCTTCCCCAAAAAGGTACGACATGCCCCATCGACAGCCCGCCGTTTAGCTGACGGTGCGGCTTGATGTGGGCGAACCAAGGGTTACACAACACTAGAGGGTGACGCTCGCGTTGATTTTCAAAGTGCCTCCATCGTGTCGGGCCGTGACAACGTGTTGCCAGCTGGCGAGCCCACAGGCCGTACCGCCAAGGCGGTGGGTGGCGCTTTCGGTCGTTAGCGTCAACGGAGTGTCTGCGAGGATCTCCCGCCCGGCCGGGTCAAGATTGTTGGCATGCTGGTCGTGAGAAAGGAAGATCACGTCGATCGGCCCGACGGCATCGATACCGAATGCAGGATCCTCGATCTTGGTCAGCGGTCTGCGACTGTGCGTTCAGCTCTTCCATAAGACTTGTAACTTCTCGCTGGCCTCGATGCTTCCCGAGCTGTTCCGTTTAGCGGTCTTGCCTGAACATGGTCCTCCACTCCTCCAATGAGCTAGGGCGAAACACGAAATTGCTTTCTTGTACTGAGGACAGTGGTGCCGAGGATGCGGCAGAGTACTGGTGGCCGGGGTAGACGACCGGGTTACCGGGAAGCCTGGCCAGCGATTGCACGCTCTGGTACATCGTGTCGCTATCACCACCGGGGAAATCGGTTCTGCCACATCCTTCAAGAAACAGGGTGTCGCCTGCCACGAGCGCGCCGTTCACCAAGAAGCATTGACTACCTGGCGTATGTCCCGGCGTGTGCAGTAGCCGCACTGGGATCGCGCCAACCTCCACAACATCATCGTGGTCATGGCCGATCAGGTCCGTCGTGGGCACACCGGTGGTTCGGTGCACCCAGCTCAGCTCCGCGCGGTTAACGTGCACCGGCACCTGCTCTCGGGCGAGTAGATCGGCTAGCCCAGGCAGAGAGAACCCCAGCATCTCCCCGCCCACATGGTCACCGATGGTGATGGCTAACCAACACTCCGGTCAGGCGCATGCCATCGGCGGCGAGCGTGTTGAGCAGATCATCGACGGCATAGGCGGGATCGACCACGACCGCATCTCGGGTTTCCCGGTCGCCGATCAGATACGCGAAGTTGACCATCTGAGTGGCTATCGGATCCCCCACCGCGAAGTCACGACCAGACAGCAACTGCCGAAAGTACAAATGTTCGGACATGCGCCTCACTCTAGGCCGGTAGCCGGACATGCCCTTCGGCCATGCATCCTATTCGATGCCATCACCTAGCTTAGCGATACCGAAGCCACGAAGCCTCCAGCTCGCGCTCGGCTGCCGTTCCTCTCGAGTTTGGAGCGGATCGGAGCGTCACAGCTGGGCTACTCTCACCGCTTGCAAGCCGAACTGCAATGGCGTCTTGAATGTCGGTCGGGGTGGGTTGTGCGTAGTTGTTGAAAAAGATCGAGAACACTATAAGCCGTTGGTTCGGGTCTCTCACGTACCCAGATAGCGCGGTAGCGCCGGTCAAACTGCCAGTTTTTGCATGCACGTTTCCGGCCGCGGGGGTACCCACCATGCGGGACGTTAGTGTGCCGCCAACTAACCCTTCTGGCTCGCCGGCAACGGGGAGAGCTTTGTAATAAATGGGGAACCAGCTTTTAACGCGGACGTTACTCAGCAAGCACTGCCTTAAGGGGCTTTCCTAGCTCACCGGGCACGACGTCAATCTGTACTGATCCGGTATCAAACGACTCAGTGGTAGCGACCGTGAGCGCCGAAATTTGGGCAGCATATGCATACTGTTCATCGGCTGGATCCCAGTTCGGGTTCCAGCGTTGATCGTCGAAGTATGAGGCGTCAGCTAGTAGGTGACCCGCCACTCGGTGAATGCCGCTCGCAGCCACCCTTTTCGCCAACGCGTCATAATCAGCAGGCCGTACAGTGGGATCCCCGGTCCCTTGTAATGTCAGATCGACCTGCAAGGTAGAACCGCTTATGGTCCCAGCCGTATTGACGCTAGTGCGGAATCGGTAATCAGGGCCGAGTACGTCCAACGCAGTAGCAGCTGTGAGAAGTTTGGCGTTAGACGCCGGCATGACTGCTTCTTGGACTCCCCTGGAGTACAGGCTTGCACCGCCTTCGGCGGCCCGTACATCTACTCCAATCTTCGCCCTCGCCAACCGTGTGTGGGAAAGGATGACATCCAGGTCAGGTCGATTTTTGCCACCTTACAGGAAAAAGGTAGTGCGACGACCCGCATAGAGAAGACTCTAACCGCGGAGCGAAACGAGGGTGACAAATGGCGGTGGCGGTGGGATTTGAACCCACGGAGGGCGTAAACCCTCACACGCTTTCGAGGCGTGCTCCTTAGGCCGCTCGGACACGCCACCCTGCGGACTAGCCTACCTGTCTGCCTAACTAGTGCTTTAGTGTACCTAGGCTCACTATCTTCGGGCAGCAAAAAACTGCTTGAGTAGTGCAGCACACTCCGGGGCGAGTACTCCGCCGACGACCTCCGGACGGTGGTTGAGCCGGGGATCGGTTACGGCGTCCCAAACGGAACCAGCCGCGCCGGCTTTAGGATCCGCGGCGCCATAAATTACCCGTCCTACGCGCGCCAGCACTGCAGCTCCAGCGCACATCGTGCACGGTTCCAGTGTCACCACCAGCGTGCAGCCCAGCAGTCGCCAAGAGCCCAATACTTTCGCGGCGCGGCGTAGCGCCAGTATCTCCGCATGCGCTGTCGGATCTCCGGCGAACTCGCGTTCGTTGCATGCGCGAGCTAGTTCTTTGCCCGAACTGTCAAACACACCAGCACCAACCGGAACGTCCGCGCTACGCGTGCTACCGGCTGCGGCTTCCAGCGCGGCCCGCATCCACGCGATATGGCGCTGCGCTATGCCATCGCGCTCATCGTCGCCATGCATGTCAATAAGCATGTGATGAGGGCGTTAAACCGAGGTATCGATTGCGGCAGAACCACCGCGCCATGCGTGACCTGTGGCACTAGCTGGTGCGCCTGTGTTTGTAGCGGGATACCGTGTAGCACTAGCCCGGCCTCTACGCTCGGGCCGTTTGGTGGCTAGCCGCCGCTCCGCTGCCCGTTGCACTGAAGCCCGGCGTTCCATCAGCTGATAGCGCGCCCGACACCCTCGCTCATAAGCGGCGAGCGGATCGGGGTCTACTCCAAGCTCGCGGCGCAACTGGGACAGCTGTGCGCTCACGTCGCGTTCGCAACTGCTCAGCACCGCTTGTATGCCTGCAGGGTCATTGTCGTCGTTAGATTGCAGTGCAGCTTTAAGCTGCTCGACGTCACAGTCAGCGACTTGCACGCATAGATGCTGGATAGCCAACACGTTCTGAATCAGCGGCACAATGCCTGGCTGCTGATAAGAGCTCGGGGCTAACGTGAGTAAAGGATTCGGGCCAGCTGAATTACCAGTGAACACTTCGGCAAGCGTGCTGAAAACCTCAAACCGGCTACTGGCGAGTAGGTGGTCTGGCAGCCCGAATCCGTTGGACATCGGAGTAACGAGGTTTGGCACGATCACGCCGGCTAACCTGTCGGTCATAGAAAGATCAGCCAGAGCGGGTGCGTCAACACCATGATCAATGGAGGTATCAACCATCAAGCGCGCGGCTCCACCTAGCTGCTCACACAGCCTCAGCGTGCTGCGCCACAAGGGCTCACCCGCCCAGTGTTGGGTACCTAAGCTGAACTCCTCTAGGGCCAGCGACACTCCCAGGGGAAAGTCGTTGTATGCGCTTTGCAGACCTGTGCCGAGGCGGTCTACTCGTGCGGCTCGTTCAACTAGCCCGGCATAGCGGGGATCATGGCCTAGTCGCACTACGACTCGTTCCACGCCAAGTTCGTCGGCGGCACATAGCGCGTGTGCAAGGTTGTCTAGCGCCTGCTGACGCACTGTGCGTTGCGGGTGCTCCAAGTCGCACATTGCTCCACTACGGTTACCTACGGTTACATACAGCGAGCTGACAGTGAGGCCAAGCTCGGCGGCGTGACATGCGATGTCCGCGTAATCGGCGGTAGCGTCGCACGGAAACGGAAGACCGACGCAGGGCGCAGCGCCGGTGAAGTGATGCACGACCGCGGCATCGGCGAGGACCTCATACGGTCCTCGGGCAACTGGCGAAATAGCCCTGAGCCGGCGAGCGGTTGGGGCAGCAGGGTCGTCGGCCCGCACGTCCGCACCACGGAAAGCCCAGGAGGGCAGCTCAATCCGTTGGGTCGAAAGCAGCATGCAGCCATTTCCTTCCATATCCACGCTTCGTACTGGTCGCAAATTAAAGCAGTCAAACTAGCGCGGCCTTTGACTTAGCAAATGACCTGTCCACTAGCTTGCGCAGCTTGAGTAATTTTCCGCAAGCCCGGCACACAATAGCTAAGCTGGCGCAATGCGAAATCCCACGTTGCCTAGAGTCGCCGTGCTGGGCTTAGGACTGGTGGGGGGTTCACTCTTCCAGCTATTGCACCATCGTGGCCACCCCGTTGTCGGTTATGACGTGGACGCAGCGACCCGGAGGCTGGTAGCCCAACGTCATGGGGGACGAGTATGCGACTCCATCTGTGAAGCAGTTGCGCAAGCAGAGCTTACAGTGATTGCGGTGCCGGTGTGGGCTGTAGGTCAAGTCATAGAGGAAATAGGTCGCACTGATTATTCGGGTTTACTCACCGATGTGGTCTCAGTAAAGGCACCTATAGACCAGTTGATCCGCCAACAGCTCCCTACCGCTCGATGGGTGGGCGGGCACCCGATGGCGGGTAGCGAAAAGGCCGGTTTTGCTGCTAGCTCGGCCACCCTGTTGGCTGATTGTCCCTGGGTGCTGTGCCTGAATCAACCAGAGCAACTTAATGACTGGTGTGATGTGGCGCGGTATATCACCCAACTGGGGTGCAGGGTCATACCAGCCACCACCGGCGAGCACGACGAGGCAGTTGCCCGAATCAGTCACGTTCCGCATGCAATGGCCACGGCGCTGACCAACGCTGCGGCCAGCGGTGTGGTCGGTGCACTAGCGCTGAGTATTGCCGCAGGTTCGTTTCGTGACGCAACCCGAGTTGCGGCGGCTGAGCCCAACGTGGTTGCAGCATGGTGCGAAGCCAACTCGGTGGCAGTGGTCAGTCAGCTAGACGCCGTGATCGTTCAGCTTACGCAGCTGCGGGATGCATTACGGGCGGGTCCTGAGCTAACTGCTTCAGCCCGAGATTGGTTCAGCCGTGCGCAACGAATTCGGCAAACATGGCCGCGGGAAGCCGCTCACACGACGCGGGTCGCCCGCACGGTTGAGGCTATTGGCGGCGTCGGCCGCGCCGGCGGCTGGATTATTCAAGTGGAGCAGGACCACGTAGTGGCTGCCTTGCCTTAACGAAAAAGCTTGGGAAAATTTTCTATTGAGCCGTTACCGTCGACGGACCTGCTCGTTGAAATACTCGTGCTGACAGAACGACTCCATAGCGATAAGTCTCACGGCGACTCTATCCCGGTTCCCACTGCGGGGCCTCGAAGAGATCACGTTCTTGTGGTCTCACCTAAGGGTCGTTTTGACAGGCGACGCGCACACGCCCTGGTATGCGACTCCCGCCGCACTAATGCCACGGCAGAGCTGACTGGAGCCGTTCCTGCTGAGCCGCCAGTATGGTCTGAGTTCATTGCGCCGATGCCCCCTTCTGCTATGCAGCCTGTATTAGATGCTGCATACCCGGCGCTCGTCTCTGGATCTTCGTCGCTGGCGGCTCGGCGGTATCGCACCTGCGACCGTGGCGCGCCACGGTCGATGAATGTATTGTCCGCGCGCTCGGCGAGACGTTCATTAGATGAATACCAAGCGCGGCCAGCTGTCGCTGCGGGAGCTGGTGTTTGACCGCTAAAGCTAACGTCCGGGGTGGGCTGGAGGGCCCTTACGGGGCTAATGCCCCCATCTCGTGCGTGCGGCAACGGCGGAGCCAGTTTTTACCACTCCCGGAGCCGCCGTTGCCGCGTTCCACTTGCATTACTTTCACTTGCCACTCATAACATGACAGCTGGAGAGTTCCCCTACTCGCCCAGCAGCAGCCGGCCAGGCCGTTGATGATTCGCTTGCGACGAACCTCACGTTCCCACGTCAGCCTCGTAAGTTTGTCACATTCATCTTTCGCCGTAAACCGGTTCGACGTTACAAATGTGGGGAGAGTCACCGGAGCTCAACGGGGGCTTGGGTGCGCCAGCTCACACAGCGCGACGAGCGCAGCAGGGTTACGCAAAGCAGCAAGGCTCACCGCCTTTTCCACCGGCGTACCAGTCAATATGCGTTTTACTGGAACTTCGCACTTTTTCCCGTTCAGCGTCACCGGAAGCTCAGCTACCGCAAGGAAGCGATCGGGTACATGGCGTGGCGACAGCTGTGAGGCAAGCTCTGCCCGGAGCCGAGGTTCTAGGCGCGCCAACGACGTGTGCGCATTCAGCACTACAAAACAGATTAGCTCGCCGTAGACCAGCTCGCGGTCAGTCTCCAGCAGTGAGCTGGTGTCAATTACCAGGCAATCGTGTACTTCGTCGAAAGATTCCACAACGCGGTAGAATTCGGCGGTACCCATGCGCACACCGCCGCGATTGAGCGTGGCGTCGCTGCGGCCATACAATACACACGATCCGCGCTCCGTGATGCGAACCCAGTCGCCGTGCGACCATACTTTCGGGTACACGTTCGGGTATCGATCAAAGTACGTCGCGGTCATCCGGCTTCCGTTGATGTCATTCCAGAGCATCACCGGCATGCAGGGCATCGGCTGAGTAAGCACTAGCTCGCCCACCGCCCCGATGAGACTTTCGCCTGTGTCGTCAAAGGCCGCTACCGCGGCTCCCAATGCGGCACACGACAACTCTCCTCGCCATACGGGAACGGTCGCCGCGGCACCAAGGAACGCAGTACACATGTCGGTCCCACCGGAGATACTGCAAATTTTGACGTGTTGACCCACATTGTGATTGATCCAATCAAAGACATGTGCGGGAAGCGGTGAACCGGTAGAGCCAATCGCGTGAAGCTCGGAAAGGTCATACAAACTTGCGGGAACGAGCCCTTGCTTTGCACAAGAAAGCAGATACGCAGCGGAGGAACCAAAATAGCTGATCCGCTCGGTCTGCACCAGTTGCCAGAGCGCGTCAACACTCGGATACATGGGGGCGCCATCGTAAAGCACTATGGTGCATCCCACGAGTAGCCCTGCGATGAGAAAATTCCACATCATCCAACCGGTGGTGGTGTACCAAAAAAATCGATCGCCAGAACCTAGATCGGCTTGCAGGCTTAGGGCTTTGAGGTGTTCGAGCAGCATCCCGCCGTGTCCATGGGCAATCCCTTTAGGTAGGCCGGTGGTACCCGAGGAGTACAACACCCACAAGGGGTGAGAAAACGGCACGGGGGTGAAATCCAGCTCAGGTAGCTGGTCAGTAGTGGCTAGCAGCTGTGACCAGCTCACCGTTCCTGCCAGGGTTATAGCGGGATCGGAGTAGCCAATCAGCACCGTGGCGCGCAGCGTCGGCAGCTCGGCCTGTAGGCAACGCACGACGTCTAGGGTCTGCACTCGATGGCTCGCATACTGATAGCCATCGACAGTGATCAGCACCTTTGGCTCTAGCTGGGCGAACCGATCCCGCACCGCGGTCGCGCCGAACTCCGGTGAGCACGACGACCAGATCGCGCCGATACTGGCAGTGGCAAGGAAAGCCACCAGTGTCTGCGTGCAGTTTGGGACTAAGGCCACTACTCGGTCACCCTGCGTTACGCCCAGCGCGAGTAAACCTTGTCGCGCGGCGGCAACCTGAGTCCGCAACTGACCGTAGGTTAACTGTTCTCGGTGACCAGCGTCGGTGAGCGCAATCACGGCCAGATCTTCGTCACGCTTGCCGGGGCCATCACGTAGCACGTGCTCTGCATAATTAAGCGTGGCACTCCGAAACCAAGAGGCTCTGGGTAGCTCGGGGTTTTCGAGTACGGTACGCGGAGGGTGATGAAATCGCACGTGGAAAAACTCAGCGATGCCGGCCCAGAACTCAGCCAAATTCTGTATCGACCATGCGTGTAGCGCGGCATAATCTGCAAACTCTACGTCGTGCCGCTGGGCGATCCAGCGGCTGAATCGTGCGAGCGAACTGTCCTGCAGTGCGCTCGCGTCGGGTCGCCACAGCACAGCCGGCGGCTCAGCAGTCATCACAGATCCAGCTTTCTTGCCGGTGCATCTTGTCCTGCTGAAATCTTAGTCAGTACTCGGCTGATTACACGCCTGCTGACGTGGTGTTACTACGGTCCACTGGAGCTGAATCGGTATTGCCGCTAAGGTTTAGCCCCAGCGGTTTTGGGTAACCAGGTAAGGACCGCGTAATGCGAATGTGAAAGGGAACGTCATGAGCTTTGGCGACAAAGTGCAACACAAAGCAGAAGAGCTAACTGGCCACGCTAAGGAAAAAGTTGGCGACGCCACCGATAACAGAGATCTTCAAGCTGAAGGCCAAGCCGATCAGACTAAAGGCAACTTGAAGCAGGCTGGCGATAAAATCAAGGACATCTTCAAGGACTGAAGCTCAAGCATGAAAAGGGCCGCTGGAACTCCAGCGGCCCTTTTCATGCTGCTTAACTGATGGGTTGAAGCTTTTCTCAGATCTTCCGCGTTGCTCGACTCGGCCCGGTCTAGGCTTCGGAGTATGAGACTGCGTTGGGCAAGACAGCGTTGCCTGGCGGTGGTGGGAGTCTGCGGCCTGGTGCTGTCCCTCGCTCTTACCGGTTGCGAGGGAGACCAAAGCAATCATGCGCGTCCCTCGCATCCACCTGCGGTGATTGAAACGCCGAATCCGGTAAGCGATCACAGATCGCCGGTCTGTACGACGCTCGGAGGCTGCCAGCTTCGCTTCGCGGAAGCTACCGCCTACGTAGGACGGCAACCGGGTCGGCTCGGCGTGGTAGTGCGTGATCGGCAAACTGGACAAAGCTGGAGCGCCGGTGCCACGGATCGCAAAATTTGGACCGCTTCGTCGATAAAGCTTGCGATGGCCACAGACATGCTGGAACGCGATCGCTCCCGCGTAGTCGTACTCCCCGCGAGCGACAAAGCGCTCATGGCTGCAATGCTGAACTCGTCGGATAACGCAGCAACCATGGCGTTGTGGAAGAAATACGGAAACGATGCGCAGGTGGCACGTTGGAGGACCCGATTTGGCATGACCAACGTGGGTTTCGTGCCAGGTTTCCCCAGCAATTGGGGGTACATGAAGGCCAGCACCCATGACTTCGCCGCTCTGGTGAGCTACGTCTTAGACAATGCCGCGGCGCAGATTCGCGACTACCTTGTGAGCGCCATGCAAGGTGTGGCGGCTAATCAACGCTGGGGTATATGGGCTGCCGGTTCCGCGGAGCATCCGGGAAATAAAGACGGCTGGTCGTACGAGGCTGATGACGGCGGCCATAACTGGATCACCAACACGGTAGGTTTTGCGGGTCCGCAACAGCGCTACGTGCTGGCAGCCATGTATCAACTGCCGCCTAGTGGCACCCTTGCCCAGGGAGTGCACGTGGTGAGCGACCTGGTGGCGCTCCTGTTTGGCCGGCCAGTACCGACTACTGTGACCGTGCCCGAACCAGACGGATAGCCGCAGCCATGCTCAGCGGTAGCACTAGCGACATGGCGCACGATTACACGCTATTGCCATCATCGTGGATGAAACAACCAGTTCCGTGGCAGCGCATTTTCCCCAAGTTCTCCTAACTTGGGAAAAATTTTTATCGTGCACCACCTCCTACAGGCTCACGGTCCTCGGAGTGGCTTGCTTCGCGGCGGAGGCTGTGCTGCCGATCCACCTTGCTTCGCGGCGGAGGCTGTGCTGCCGATCCACCTTGCTTCGCGGCGGAGGATACGAGATTCGAACTCGTGAGGGGGTTGCCCCCCAACACGCTTTCCAAGCGTGCGCCATAGGCCTCTAGGCGAATCCTCCGCTAATGACAATACCGGGCAGTCGCCGCGCGAATCGGTCTGGGTAGAGTGAAGCAGCCCCTCGTGTGGCGTGCATCCTGTGAACTCCCCCAGGGCCGGAAGGCAGCAAGGGTCAGCGGGCTCTGGCGGGTGCACGAGGGGTTCATACATTTGGTTGCGAGGAGGTTGCTGAGGTGGCCCACCTTGCCCTCTATCGAAAATACCGGCCACAGACATTTGACCAGCTTATTGGTGAAGAGCATGTAACCGAGCCGCTCATTGCCGCACTGTCCAGCGGAAAACTGCATCACGCGTACTTGTTCTCGGGTCCGCGAGGTTGTGGTAAAACGTCGTCTGCTCGTATCCTCGCCCGCTCGCTCAACTGCGAGCAAGGCCCGACGCCGACTCCCTGTGGTAGCTGCGAGTCTTGTGTCGCACTCGCCGTAGACGGACCAGGTTCGCTGGACGTAGTGGAGATCGACGCCGCGTCCCATGGTGGCGTTGACGATGCTCGGGAGCTGCGGGAGCGTGCGTTTTTTACCCCAGCCTCCAGTCGTTTCAAGGTCTACGTGATCGATGAAGCCCACATGGTTTCCTCGGCCGGTTTCAACGCGCTGCTCAAGCTGGTGGAGGAACCGCCGGAATTCGTCAGGTTCGTGTTCGCCACAACTGAGCCTGACAAGGTGCTTGCCACCATCAAATCCCGCACTCACCACTACCCGTTTCGCTTGGTGTCACCCGCGGTGCTGCGTGCTCACCTGGAAAGCATCTGCGTGGCTGAAGGTCTGCGCGTAGAAGAAGGCGTGGTTCCGCTGGTTGTGCGCGCCGGCGGTGGCTCGGTCCGGGACTCGTTATCGCTGCTCGATCAGCTTGCCTCTGGTGCCTCAGAGTCAGCGCTAAGCTACTCCAGCGCCGTTGCTCTGCTAGGAGTCACTGACAACGCGTTGCTAGATCAGGCCTGTGATGCGCTCGCGGCCGTCGATGGCGCGGCGTTGTTTGCCACTGTGGACCAGGTCGCTCACGCCGGCCACGATCCGCGTCGCTTCGCAATCGATCTGCTCGAGCGGCTGCGTGACCTGATTATTTTGGATAAAGTCCCCGACGCTGTGAGTAAGGGCATTATCGACGCCCCCGCCGACCAACTGGAGCGGATGAGCACCCATACCCTGCGGCTCGGGAGTGCCTCACTGTCGAGGATGGCCGACATCGTGCATGACGGTTTGACGCAGATGAAGGGCACTACCTCAACGCGGCTAGTCCTAGAGCTGGTCTGCGCTCGGATGCTGCTTCCGGCCGTGGATTCTGGAACCGGCGGTGTGCTGCAGCGCCTCGAGCGACTGGAACGTCGGCTCGACATTTCTGAGCCAGCCGTTCCAGTTACACCGTTGGTTGCTGTACCCAACCCGCCGCTTTCGCAGCACACGGCTCCCGAGACGCTGGTTAATCCAGAAGTTGTCGCGCCACCGCCGGATCCCGCGGCGCAGCTCTCTCCAGCGGCATCTATCGAGGAACCCACCGGCGCTGAAGGCGTATCCACATCAGCGGAGGTGCTAGCGCCGGCGCCAATCACTGGTGGAGTGGACATCTCCGATGTGCGTCGGCTCTGGCCCGAGTTGCTGGAGCGACTCAAGCGGCGGCGCGTGGTGTGGTCCCTGATGCAGAACGCTACGCCGATGGCAGTCGACGCCGACGAGCTCCATCTCCAGGTGCAGCATCAGGGATTGGTGAAGCGGTTTGCCGATAGCGGCGTGTGTGAGCTGATCGTGGAGACGCTGCATGAGTTGCTCGGCATTCGGTGGCGGCTGCGCGCCACCGCCTCCGGTGCTCCCGAGGCGGTAGTTGGGCCCATTTTCGACGAACCGGAACCTACCGATGTAGATGAGCACTCCGCCTCAGCAAACTCAGACCTGCCGCGTTCAGCCACATCGGGCAGCGCTGTGAGCCAAGAAGTGCACGGTGTCACAGCGCCACCAGCGCCGTCAGTGTCTGCCCACTCGCTGCTGCAAAGCAGCTTGGGCGCACGGGTGATCGCCGAACCCAATGGATCCGTACGAGGGCTAGGCTGATGCGCTGTGTATGAGGGCGCGGTCGGAGATTTGATCGAAGAGCTGGGCAGACTGCCTGGCGTAGGGCCCAAGAGTGCCCAGCGGATCGCGTTTTACATCGTGAACACCCCCGAAGCCGATGTAAGCCGGCTGGCCCACGTGCTGCGGCGAGTAAAGGCGGAAGTCAGATTCTGCCGCGTCTGCTACGGCATTGCGGCTGCGGAGCTATGCCGGATCTGCTCCAACGCTCGGCGCGGTGACGCGATCATCTGCGTGGTGGAAGAACCCAAAGACGTCATCGCGGTGGAAAAAACGCGGGAGTTCTCTGGTCGCTACCACGTGTTGGGCGGTTCGATCAATCCGCTGGAAGGCATTGGCCCAGATCAGCTGCGGATACGGGAGCTGATGGAACGGTTGCGTTCCGGGGAGGTCAAAGAGCTGATTCTGGCTACCGACCCCAACACGGAGGGTGAAGCCACCGCCACCTACATTGCGCTGTTAGTCAAGCCCATGGGTCTCCGCGTTACTCGACTGGCCAGCGGTTTACCGGTCGGGGGAGACCTGGAGTACGCCGACGAAGTGACGTTAGGCAGAGCGTTCGAAGGCCGCCGCACGCTAGAGGTGTGAGGCTTATCGTTCTCGCGCTACACCTTGTAGTGGCTATACTTTTGCTACAATCGTAGCTATGACGACTGTTGTTCCATTGGGTGAGGTGAAGAACCACCTCTCGGAGTACGTGACCGGCGTCGTTCGTACACATGAGAGAGTCACGATTACCCGGCATGGCCAGCCCACAGCCGTATTGATCTCCGCCGATGACTTAGCGGCAATCGAGGAAACTCTTGACATCTTGGGTACGCCAGGATCACTTGAGGCAGCTCGCCAAGGCCGTAGAGCGGCAGCGGCTGGTGATTTCATAGACAACGATGAACTCAAGGCTCGTTACGGTGTTGCGTGACTGGACTGCACCGAGTGGCCATCACTTCGCCGGCTGCTCGTGATCTTGACAAGCTGCCGGAGAAGATCGCTACGGCATGTGTTGAATTCATCTTCGGGCCACTGGCGAACAATCCGCATCAAGTAGGTAAGCCCTTGCGGGGTGAGTTAGAAGGTTCTCATTCCGCTAGACGTGGGGATTACCGGATTATTTACGCCATTCGTACTGATCCACATGTGGTCGAGATTTACCACATCGGCCGACGTAGTGACATTTACCGATAAAGCGAGCTGCGTTTAGACGGGATGTGCGATAACCCTGTGCCATGCGGTGTTCGCTATTACCCTGGGACGCATACACCCTCAGTTAAGGAAAGCGGCCAGAACTACGGCGGATCAGTCTGAGGGCGGAAGATATCGGTGCCATCCGTGGGGGATAACGAGCATAGGAGTGATTGTGGCTTTTGGAAGATCTAGTGGTGCGAGTGATGAATCTAAACCCGTCGAGGAGCTCACAGATGCGGAGTTGCAAGCAAGAGCAAGACAAGAGCACGGAAAAGATGGGACAGTATCACCTGAGGTAGAAGCGGAGGCCACGAGAAGGCTAGGGGAAGACGGCTACTTCTTTTCGTCCGTGGTCTTACCTATAGCGCTATTCGCAACGGCTGCCGCTGGACTTCACCTGAGGGGTATTTAGTTTTCCGGACAGGTTATTTTATGTTTTTTCGGTATTCGTTTTCGATGTGTTGTGGTGTTTGGTAGCCGAGGCGTGAGTGGA
>JBBSOC010000052.1:0-15329 GCA_038260095.1 Mycobacteriales bacterium
CGTTCCGTTCACGCCGCGCAAAACTTCTCTGCGCGCGCATGGATGCACCGCATCGCTTGCCCCTTGGGCGCGGGCGGATAACATCGCCTCCATGTCCGCCACCCCTTCCACCATGCTTGCTCTCGGCACCAGTGCGCCCGATTTTTCCCTGCCGTCGGTCGCTGACGGCGCCACGGTTGTCGCGGGTGAGGTGTTGGCTACGGTGAGCGGGCCAATCCAGCCTATGCTCTCGGCGGAGCGGAGCGCGCTGAACCTGCTCTGCCGGGCCAGCGGCATTGCCACCCACACCCGGAGCTGGACCGCTGCGGTCGCCGGCACGTCCGTCACGATTCTGGATACTCGCAAGACCACGCCCGGTCTGCGGGCCGTCGAGAAGTACGCGGTGCGCTGCGGGGGTGGCCAAAACAAGCGGATGGGGCTGTATGACGTCGCGATGATTAAGGACAACCACAAGCTCGCCGCTGGTGGTATCACGGCGGCGTTCCGTGCCGTCTTGGCTGTCACCGATCTTCCGATCCAAGTGGAGGTCACCAGCGTGGCTGAGGCGATCGAGGCCGTGGAGGCAGGTGCAAAGTTCCTGCTCTGCGACAACATGTCCGTGCCGCTGCTGCGCGAGGTGGTGGCAGCGATCGGTGACGCGGCCGAGCTGGAAGCAACCGGCGGCCTGCGCCTAGAGCGGGCCGCGGAATATGCCGCTACCGGAGTGGACTACCTGTCGGTGGGCGCGTTGACACACTCCTCGCCAATACTCGACATAGCGCTGGACCTAGACATGTCGGCGGTTTTCTAGTAGGGGTCTTAGCTTGCGGTGCGAGCTGAGACAGAACCCATCCGGACAAGCCAAAACGCCCTAAATCCACATCCCAAGTCGCGCAGAAGAAGCGGGTGAACTTAGGGTGTGCATCCAGATAGCCATAAAGCGGAGGAGTGAGGGCATGCTTACCCAGCCAACAACATCCCACAAAGCTGGTCCTACCCCCGCGTCTGCAGCCAATGGATTCCGCTACCGCCTCGCTCGCGTTAGCTTCTGGACGAAAAGGGCGCTCCGCAGTGAAGGATTGCTCGTTGTTGTTGGTGCATTCCTGTTAGCGGCGCTGATGGAATGGCCGTCGCTACAGCACGCGGGTACCACAATCCCTAACGACCTCGGAGATCCTCTTGCCCAGGCGTATCTACTGAGTTGGCCAGGGCACATCCTGCCGATCAACCCAGGACAGCTGTGGAATGCCAACACTTTCTTCCCAGAGCATGGCAGCTTTGCTTTCACCGACTCGCTGATCGGATACGCACCGTTCAGCTTTATCGGCGATGGGCCAGAATCTGCATTGATCCGGTACAACCTGATCTTCGTAGGGGTGCGAGCGCTGTCGTTCATCGGAGCCTACGCGCTAGTGCGGCAGTTAGGTTCAAACTGGCTCGGTGCCGTACTCGCAGGTGTGGCATTTGCTTTCGCGCCATGGACATACAGCCACGATGGCCAGCTCAATATTATCTCTACTGGAGGTATCCCGTTGGCACTCGCGGCATTGTGCCGAGGGCACGGGTTTTCGTTGACGCATGGTTTTCGGCGGGAAAAAACTAGACCCGGGTGGGTGGTGACGGGATGGCTCGTCGCGGCGTGGCAAATCAGTCTGGGTTTCGCTATTGGACTGCCGTTCTTCTACGTCATCCTAGGGTTAAGCGTAGTCGTGGGAGCTATTGTCATTGTCAGGTGGATCAAACACCGGCAGTCCCCACTGTCCGCCAAACTGCTCATCGCTAATGCGATTGGTGGTGCGGTTTTTGTTGTTGTCTCATGGTTGATGGTCGCGCCCAGGCTCAGCCTTATCAAGCGCTTCCCGGAAGAGACTCGTCCAAATCCAGGCGAGATACGTTCTTATTCGCCGCCTTGGCGAGGGTTCTTCGTCGCTCCGGACAATTCGGGTTTCTGGGGTAACCGCCAGACTGGTGCTCGAGAGCAGCTGCTAGCGGGCCCCGGGTATAAAGGCATCGCCGAAATCACTCTTCTTCCCGGTTTTGTCCTACTGATTCTGGCGTTGGCAGGGGTCTTCTTCTCCATCTGGCGGTTATGGCACCGGCTGATATTGGTTGTAGCAGTGTTCGTCAGCGCAGTGCTGGTCATGGGCGTTGAGATCGCCGGAGGCCGCTACAGCTACATGGTGCTGTACCACCTTCTACCGGGGTGGGATTCGCTTAGGACACCAGGACGACTCATGTTGTGGTCCGTACTCCTACTGGTCATATTAGCCGCTGGTTTCCTTAGCCGAGTAGCGCAGGTGCTGGCCACCCGGACACACAAAGCGGTGATCGGGGTTGCTCTGCTGGTCCCGGTTTTCCTGGTAGGAGTAGAAGGAACTAGCGCTACCGCCCACCCCATAGTGCCCACCCCGCCAGCGGACATAAGGAATGCCCAAGGTCCTCTGCTAGTCCTGCCCAGTGACTACTTCTACAACACCCGGGTAATGCTGTGGACCGTGGGCAACTTCACGAACGTGGTTAACGGCTCCAGTAGGCTGGTGCCTAAAAGGCAGTCGCAGGTGCAGCAAGCAGCGGCGAAGCTCCCCGATGCTTCAAGCGTTAGATATCTCCAAAAGCTGGGCATCCGCACGATCATGATTGTCCGAAAGGATATCCGTGGCACCCCCTACGAACGGTTATTGGGCCTTACGGCGCAGCAACTTCCCACATCAATGACCCGAGTCGATACTTCCAAAACCGTAACGTTCACACTGCGGTCGGCGTAGCCAGCCACTGTGACGGCGTCCTCCGCCGATCCACACGAGCTAATGCATCGACGGAGCCCAGTGCGCGCCCCGTCAATGCCACAGATCGCGGTGAATTCATCGCCTCTGGCGGAAACTAGGCTCTGGAGTCATGCTGCTCACTATCGATGTAGGAAACACTCAGACAGTGCTTGCCTAGACCGTGATCGGGCCCACGCGCCTATCTGGTCCCCAGCTGGCGCGAAAGGAGTAAAGCCCGGTCTGCTACCTTGCGACGAGCTCTCTGGGGGCCTCCGTCGCCGCGTCCGCGAAATAATCGGCCGGTTTTGTGGTGTCAGCTGAGTCGGAAGCCTGGAAGGCCCGCAAGATGAGCGTGCCCATCACCGCGACGACGAGATTTGCCACCACCGCGGCGAACCCGGCGTAGATGGTCAGCTGGGTATCGAAGCCCAGCTTGGACAGGTGGAACGCGGCGCTTCCGAAGTGCTCGCGTAGCACGGTTTTTCCGTCCGGCCCGATAGATTGGACCGTGTACAGAGCCCAGGCACACACCGCCATACCCGCAACCCAGCCGGCTATCAGGGACCATCGGTGGAACCATCGGGTATAGAGACCAAGGGCCACCGCCGGCAGGGTTTGTAGGATGATTGCTCCGCCGATCAGCTGCAGGTCGATGGAGAACTGTGGGTCGAGAAAAAGCACGCATGCCACGGCGCCGAACTTCACTACGAGTGAGGCGATCTTGCTGACTTTTGCTTCATGGGCGGCTGTAGCGTTTGGTTTTAGGTACTCCTTGTAGATGTTTCTGGTGAATAGGTTTGCCGCGGCGATGGACATGATTGCCGCCGGTACGAGCGCGCCTATGCCTATGGCGGAATGGGCTATGCCAGCGAACCAGTCGGGGAACATGGCGTCGAACAGCAGCGGCACGACGGTGTTGCGGTCGCCGGGCTCACCGGCGGCCGGGTGCGCGCCCAGCGGAACGATGTGCGCCGCTATAGCCATGTATCCCAGAAGGGCGATCAGTCCGAGCACCAGCGAATATGCCGGCAGCGCGGCCATGTTGCGCTTAATCACGCTACGGCTCTTGCTCGCCAACACCCCAGTGACGCTGTGTGGATAGAGGAACAGCGCGAGCGCCGAGCCGAGCGCTAGCGTCACATAGTTCAGCTGGTCGCTGCCGCCCAGCAGAATCCCATCGTGAGACGTCGGAGTTGTGGCGAACTTGCGTTCCGCGGCACCGAAGATAACGTCCCAGCCGCCGAGCTTGTAAGGGATGACGATGACCGCCGCGACGATGACCACATAGATCAGCGCGTCCTTGACGAATGCGATCAGCGCTGGCGCACGCAGACCCGAGTTATAGGTGTACAGCGCTAGGATCACGAACGCTACGGTTATAGGCCACTTGCCAGTAACGCCCATTACCTTGAGAACCGCTTCGATCCCGATCAGCTGCAAAGCTATGTAGGGCATGGTGGCAACGATCCCGGTAAGCGCCACCAGTAGCGCCAACGTTCGGGACCCAAACCGGGCGCGGACGAAATCCGCTGACGTAACGAAACCGTGTACGCGCGAGACCGACCACAACCGGATCAACACAAGAAACACTAGCGGGAACGTGATCGCGGTGTAGGGAAGCGCAAAGAATCCGGCCGCACCCGCGCTGAACAACAAGGCTGGTACCGCCACGAACGTGTAGGCGGTATAAAGGTCGCCGCCCATCAGAAACCACGTCACCCAGGAGCCGAAGCCCCGGCCGCCCAAACCCCACTCATCGAGGTGGTCAAGGGTGCTCGGCCTTCGCCATCGGGCCGCGGCGAAGCCTAGGGCGCTGACGGCGCAGAACAAAGTGACGAAGATGACCAGCTCGGTAATTTTCATTGCGGAGCCTTGCTCACCGTTTCCGCTTCGTTAGTTGATATACGAGCGCGGTGGTCACACAGCCGAGCGCGACGAACGAAAGTTGCGCCCAATAGAACAGTGGAAAACCGCCTAGCCGAGGATCGGCCGCGTTGTACAGAAACGGAAGCAATGGTATGGCGATCGGGATCAGGAGCAGCCAGTTCCAGCGGCTGCGATCCGAGCGGGACTCATCGTCTGGATGAGACGCCGAGGACACGTTTTTCTGCATGACTAGCTGGCTTCTCCTGTGTCTCATACGGACTAGCTTTCGGTTACATCGCTCGGGCAACGAAGAAAGCTTCGCGAGATTACCACCCTGAGCTTTTAGCCACTGCTGCGTGGCGCATCAGTGCGTGCCACAAATCCCTCTAAGGGAACAAAGTAGTCGTCTGTGAATCAGTCCCAGCTAGGCTCTGGAGTCATGCTGCTCACTATCGATGTCGGAAATACTCAGACGGTGCTTGCCGTATTTGCCGGCGAACAGTTGGCGCACTCATGGCGGGTTCGCACCAATCCCTACACCACCGCCGACGAGCTAGCGCTGCTCTATAAAGGTTTGCTCGCTGCCGGTGACGTCACAGTCAGCGGTATTGCCGCGTGTTCCACCGTTCCCGGGATTGCCCGTGAGCTTCGCGCAATGTTTGACCGCTACTTCGCTCACCTGCGCACCATCCTCATTGAACCTGGGCTAAAAACAGGCGTTCGGCTAGCCGTGGACAACCCCAAAGAGGTCGGCACCGATCGCGTAATGAATAGTCTCGCCGCTTACCGGCTCTACGGTGGTCCAGTGATTGTGGTCGATTTCGGCACGTCCACGAACTTTGATGTGATCGGTGCTGAAGGTGAGTTCTTGGGCGGGGCGCTCGCCGCCGGCATCGAAATCTCGGTAGAAGCGTTAGCCGATCGGGCTGCGGCGCTACGCAAAGTGGAGCTAGTGAAGCCTAAGTCGGTGATCGGAAAAAACACGGTCAACTCGATGCAGTCAGGCACTATATTTGGTTTCGCCGGCCAGGTGGATGGCATTGTGCGGCGCATCGATGCCGAAATTGGCCCAGTACAGGCCGTGATTGCCACGGGTGGTTTAGCGCCGCTGGTAATGGACGAGACCAGCGTCATCACTCACCACGAACCTAACCTCACACTCATTGGACTCCGATACGTTTTCGAGCGCGCGGCGTCGGTTTAGCGACACTAGGTAGCCTGTACTAATGAGTAACCGTTTCCAGTCCACGCCTTCGGTTGAAGAGTCCATCTCCGCATTGCCAGAAGCTGTCAGTGACGCCGCAGGGTCCGACGATATTCCTGAGCAGATGCGGGTACGCCGGGCTAAGCGAAGTCGACTGTTAGCAGAAGGGGGGCAGCCCTACCCGGTAAACGTGCCACGCAATGCGTCGCTGCGGCAGGTTCGGGAACGCTTCGTCGACCTTGCCACCGACGCTACGTCAGGGCAGATCGTCTCAGTCGCCGGCCGCGTAATGTTTCTACGTACCGGTGGCAAGCTGTGCTTTGCCACCGTACAAGAAGGTGACGGCACCACGCTGCAGCTTATGCTCAGCTTGGCCAAAGTCGGCCCCGAGGCGCTGGCGGAATGGAAATCGCAGGTAGACATTGGTGACTTTGTCAGCGTCACTGGTGAGGTTATCTCATCTAAGCGCGGCGAGCTATCAGTATTAGCTGACGAATGGATGATGGCGGCCAAGGCGCTACGACCACTGCCAGTAACGCATAAACCAATGGCGGAGGAATCGCGGGTTCGGCGCCGCTACCTTGATTTAATCATGCGTCCAGCTGCGCGTGATACGGTCCGTACCCGCTCCACCACGCTGCGCAGCATGCGAAGCTTTTTTGATACTCGCGACTTCATGGAAGTGGAAACGCCGATGCTGCAAGTGCAGCATGGCGGTGCGGCCGCGCGGCCGTTTGTCACTCATATTAATGCTTATGATATTGATCTGTATCTGCGGATCGCTCCTGAGCTTTATCTCAAACGATGTGTGGTAGGCGGTATTGAGCGTGTATTTGAGATCAACCGCAATTTTCGTAACGAAGGTGCTGATTCCTCGCATAGCCCTGAGTTTGCCATGCTGGAGTGCTACGAGGCTTACGGTGACTATAATTCCATGGCAACTCTGACGCGTGAATTAGTGCAGTATGTGGCGCGGAACGTGTGCGGCTCGGAGGTTGTGCGGCACGTTGATGGCAGTGAACACGACTTGTCTGGAACCTGGCGCAGCATCGAGCTCTATGGCGCGATATCGCATGCGCTAGGCGAGCACGTGAGCATTGCGACGCCTCAGGAAACGTTACTCGACTATGCGGACAAGCATCAGATTGATGTGAATCCGGCCTGGGGGCCAGGAAAAGTTGCCGAGGAGATTTTCGAAAAACTGGTCGTGCCAGGACTACAGGAACCAACGTTTGTGCGTGACTATCCGGCTGAGACCGCGCCGCTCACTCGTGATCATCGCCAGCAGCCGGGTCTAACCGAGAAGTGGGACCTATATGTGCGGGGCTTTGAGCTGGCAACCGCGTATTCCGAGCTTGTCGATCCAGTGATTCAGCGCGAGCGTTTGCTTGCGCAGGCGCGGCTGTCTGCACAGGGCGACGACGAGGCAATGCAACTTGACGAGGAATTTCTCCAAGCAATGGAGTATGCCATGCCACCATGCGGTGGTATGGGAATGGGAATTGATCGGCTGTTGATGGTTCTTACTGGCCTGGGTATTCGGGAGACGATCCTGTTTCCTCTAGTGCGGCCAGAATAACTTTTTGTGAAGATAGTGAGCGGATTGTGTGTCCCGGCTTCAACTATTAGTAGGACAAGTATTATAGTGTCGCAACAGAGACTTTATCGGTAACACATTAGGAGGAAACGTGGCAAGGGTTGAAAAAGTTATTCTGGTAGACGACTTTGATGGTGGTTTAGCGGACGAGTCGGTCACGTTCGCCATTGACGGCACATCATATGCGATTGACCTATCAAAAGAGAATGCCGCCAAGCTCCGCGATATGTTCACCGATTACGTGAGTAAGGCCCGCAAGGTTGGCCGCAAAAATCGCGTTCGGCGCAGTGGCGCCTCGGTATCGGTTGACCGTGAGCAGAATCAAGCGATGCGGGAATGGGCTAAGAAACAAGGCTTAGCGGTGAGTGACCGTGGTCGTATCTCCACCGAAATCTCTGATCAATATAACGCCGCTCATCGTTAATCCTGCGCCAAGCGTAGGTAGGTTGGGCCACAAGCTCTAGAGGGTCTCGGTTACCCTGTTGACGTGAAAGGCCGCGCTCGAGTTCGCTCGAGCGCGGCCTTTGTTATGCGCCATCAGGCCTTCGCGATTGTGCTGTTGATAGGCGCCCTCGTTCGCGGTCTGGCCACTATTACTTACTGGCCGGCGTTTTGGTTTTTCGACGGCGCCCGCTATATCAGCGTGAGCCGGGACTGGATACCTGATGCGCAGCGCCCGTTCGGTTACTCGGCGATCCTCCGCTTATTCGACTGGACGGGTTCGCTAGCCACGGTCACCATCGCGCAGCACTTATTGGGGCTGGGTATCGCAACGGGGCTGTATGCGTTCCTGCGTCACCGTGGGGTTGCTACATGGCTTGCCGTGCTGGGAGCCGCTCCAATTTCGCTCGACGCTTACCAAATCACCATTGAGCACTATATTCTGGCCGAAACGTTTTTCACCGCAATGTTGCTGGGTAGCCTTGGCCTGCTGCTGTGGCGTCGGCAGCCTAGCGTTGGCATGATGGCTGGCGCCGGCCTGCTACTCGCTCTAGCTGGTTTGACTCGAACAATTGGTTTACCGCTGGTCGCTATTGTGCTGTGCTATGTAGTGATCCGGCGGATGAGCTGGCGTCACCTCGTGCTGTTTATATTGGCTTGGAGCATCCCGCTGGCGGGCTATGCGAGTTGGTATCACCAGGAACACGGAGTGTATGAACTTGGTCAGTATGAAGGCCGGTTCCTTTACGGTCGGGTAGCCACGTTTGCCGACTGTGATCAGCTCACCACCCTTACCACTGCGCAACGTAAGCTCTGTCCCGCCGAGCAGTTGGGCAAGCGCGAGCTCCCGAGCGCCTACATTTGGAGCAAAGCGAAACCGCAACACCAATTTCCGCTGGTATCCGACGATCCGGTTTTTGCCGGTTTTGCCCGCGCCGCGATTGTGCATCAGCCGTTGGATTATGCCTACACTGTGATGACAGAGACGCTGGGCTACTTTGGCGTGCGGGAGTACCCGATCTGCCCTGGTGACTGGGAAATGCCGGACACCAAAGAGGTGCATTGTCATCCCAGGATGTCGGGCAATCATGGTTTTGACACCGAGTTAGCTTCGCCCGCCTATCGCGAGCCGGGAATCTTGACCGCGATTATGCACAGCTATCAACGCTATGTTTACCTGCCGGGAATGCTGTGGGGTGTACTGATCGTTGTAACAGTGTGGGTGGCTGTGTTGGGTGTCCTACAGCGACGTCGTCGACAGGGAGGTCGTCGACAGGGAGTCGGCCGACGGGGGGGTACCCGAGTAGCTGGTGACGGTGTGACTAATGACGGTGCAACTAGTGACGCTGGTTCTTGTGCGGCTGAGTCTGGTAACGGCGCAGATGCTGTTCTGTTGGCCGCGTTGAGCCTGGCACTGCTGGTATTGGCCGTGGCTACGTCGATGTTCATCTATCGCTACGGCGTGATAACGCTGGCGCTCCTTCCCCCGGCGGGAGCGCTAGCGTGGCATCAACTCAGAGCCGACTACAGTGGAAGGTAGCCGAGGCGAGTGACGTAGTGCAGCGCGTGAGGGAGCGGCAAAATGTTTGAACGGTTTACTGACCGGGCGCGACGGGTTGTAGTCCTGGCGCAAGAAGAAGCCAGGATGCTCAACCACAACTACATCGGCACTGAGCACATCCTGCTCGGCCTCATTCACGAGGGCGAGGGTGTCGCCGCGAAGGCTTTGGAGTCGCTAGGCATTTCCCTAGAGGGCGTGCGGGCTCAGGTCGAGGAAATCATCGGCCAAGGGCAGCAAGCTCCAGCTGGGCACATTCCATTTACGCCGCGGGCGAAGAAGGTGCTAGAGCTTTCGCTACGGGAAGCGCTCCAGTTGGGACACAACTACATCGGCACTGAGCACATTCTGCTCGGGCTAATTCGTGAGGGCGAGGGTGTCGCCGCGCAGGTTCTGGTGAAGCTAGGTGCCGATCTCAACCGGGTGCGTCAGCAGGTACTGCAGCTGCTGTCGGGCTATCAGGGCAAAGAGCCAGCTACCTCTGGCGCTCCAGCTGAAGGTGCCCCCTCTACTTCGCTGGTGCTCGACCAATTCGGCCGCAACCTCACTCAAGCCGCTCGCGAAAGCAAGCTGGACCCGGTGATCGGCCGAGGGAAAGAGATCGAGCGGGTAATGCAGGTGCTTTCCCGCCGCACCAAGAACAATCCGGTCCTCATCGGTGAGCCCGGTGTAGGCAAGACCGCCGTGGTTGAGGGGCTGGCCCAAGCCATCGTTAAGGGCGAAGTGCCCGAGACGCTTAAGGACAAGCAGCTGTACACGCTCGATCTAGGCGCGCTGGTGGCAGGTTCACGGTACCGCGGTGACTTCGAGGAGCGGCTGAAGAAGGTGCTCAAGGAGATTCGCACTCGCGGTGACATAGTGCTGTTCATCGACGAGCTGCACACTCTCGTTGGTGCTGGTGCCGCCGAGGGCGCCATCGACGCGGCGTCCATCCTGAAACCGATGCTGGCTCGGGGCGAGCTGCAGACTATTGGCGCCACCACGCTAGATGAGTACCGCAAATACTTGGAAAAGGATGCCGCTCTAGAGCGGCGCTTTCAGCCAATTCAGGTGGGCGAGCCATCGCTGGCGCACACCATTGAGATCCTTAAGGGTCTGCGTGACCGCTACGAGGCGCACCACCGGGTCTCGATCACCGACGCCGCATTGGTGGCCGCGGCTACTTTGGCCGATCGCTACATTTCGGACCGTTTCTTGCCGGACAAGGCCATCGACTTGATCGACGAGGCTGGCGCGCGGATGCGGATTCGGCGGATGACCGCGCCGCCGGACCTGCGCGAATTCGATGACAAGATCGCCGAAGTGCGACGGGAGAAGGAGTCCGCGATTGACGCGCAGGACTTCGAGAAAGCGGCGTCGCTGCGCGATGACGAAAAGCAGCTGACGGAGAAGAAGGCCGAGCGCGAAGCCGAGTGGAAAGCCGGCGACCTCGACGTGATCAGCGAAGTCGACGACGAGCAGATCGCTGAGGTGTTGGGTAACTGGACTGGTATTCCCGTGCTTAAGCTCACCGAGGAGGAGACCTCTCGGCTGCTGCGAATGGAAGAAGAGCTACATAAACGGGTCGTGGGTCAAAATGAGGCGATCAAGGCTGTCTCGCAGGCTATCCGCCGAACCCGCGCCGGCCTGAAGGACCCGAAGCGTCCAGGGGGTTCGTTTATCTTCGCCGGTCCCTCCGGTGTGGGCAAGACCGAGTTGTCCAAGGCGCTCGCGGACTTCCTCTTTGGCGACGAAGACGCCCTGATCCAGCTGGACATGAGTGAGTTCCATGACCGCTACACCGTGTCTCGCCTGGTGGGTGCACCTCCGGGATACGTCGGCTATGACGAGGGTGGTCAGCTCACCGAGAAAGTACGCCGCAAGCCTTTCTCCGTCGTATTGTTCGACGAAATCGAAAAGGCGCACGCAGACGTATTCAACACATTGCTGCAGATTTTGGAAGATGGCCGGCTCACCGATGGGCAGGGTCGTGTCGTGGACTTCAAGAACACGGTACTGATCTTGACGTCGAACTTGGGCACGCGTGATGTAGCCAAGGCGGTGTCGCTGGGCTTCCAAGCCGGTAACGACAGCGCCAGTAACTACGAGCGAATGAAGCAAAAGGTGCAAGACGAACTCAAGCAGCACTTCCGCCCAGAGTTCCTCAACCGCATTGACGACACGATTGTTTTCCATCAGCTTACGCAGGAAGAGATCCTGCAGATCGTGGATCTTATGCTCAACCGCGTAGATACCCAGCTGAAGAACAAGGACATGGGAATCGAGATGACCGATGCCGCCAAGAGCCTGCTGGCTCGTCGCGGCTATGACCCCGTGTTGGGTGCGCGGCCGCTGCGTCGCACGATTCAGCGCGAAATCGAAGATGCACTCAGCGAGAAAATTTTGTTCAACGAGCTGCAGCCAGGCCAGATTGTGGTGGTCGACGTAGCAGAAGTGGACTCCGCTGATGAATCTAAAGGCAAGTTCACCTTCCGCGGCGAGCCCAAGCCGTCAGAGGTTCCAGATACGCCACCGGTAGACGTAGCCGACCCAGCGGCAGCTGCTGATTAGCTGCGCAGTATGCAAACAGCCTCGTTGTCACAGCGGGGCTGTTTGCTGTAGTTGGCCAGCTAACGCATACGAGTTGTCGCCGAGCTGCTCGATGAGACCGTCATCAACTAAGCTCGCAAGTGCCCGTTTCCGCTGTTCAGGCAGCTGCCAGGCCGCGTCGAGACGGTCTTTGTCCACTGGACCCGGCGCGTTCTGCAGAATTGCCAAGAGTAGTCCGCGAACCTGACGGTCGGTGCCTTCATAGCGTTGGGTACGCCGAATGGCGCGCTGTGTTATCGGATAACCTTTCGCGCGCCAAGCACAGTGCTCGATCAGCGGGCAACTGCCGCAGTTGGGGCTGCGAGAGGTGCAAATTGTAGCTCCTAGTTCCATGATGGCAGCGCAAAAGCGGGTCGCCTGTGCAGGTACTGTGGGCAGCAGGCTTTCCATTAATGACATATCAGCGCTGGTGGTAGCTGGGCCACACCCAGCCACTCCAGTCACGACCCGAGCCAAGACTCGCCGCACATTGACATCCACTACAGGTTGTCGCTGACCAAACGCAAACGCGGTAATCGCGCGTGCGGTGTAGCTTCCTATACCTGGCAGCGCCAATAATTGGTCAACTTCGCGGGGCACCTGATTGTCGTATCGCGTAGCGATGGTGACTGCACATGCGTGCAGCCGTAAAGCACGGCGTGGGTAGCCCAATCGGGCCCAGGCTCGGATTGCCTCGGCAGCTGTATCTGCCGCCAGTTCCGCCGGCGTCGGCCAACGTTTAATCCACGCCTCATATGCGGGAAGCACTCGGTGCACTGGCGTTTGCTGCAGCATGATTTCACTGACCAGCACCCCCCATGGAGTGGCTTCAGCGCGCCGCCAAGGTAGGTCTCGGGCATGTTCGCTGTACCACTCAATTAGCCTGTGCTGCATACGTTCCTTGGCGCTGGTGGGCTATTACCGGCGAGCCTTCACCGATCTATCTCATGTGCCCGCTAATGTGCATGAGCAATGAACTGGACGACTGGCCCACTTGACCCTGCCGTCTACTGGCGCCGCAGGGTTGTGGTTGGCGTACCCATCGTAGCTCTATTGCTCATTCTTGCCACATGCGCAGTCGGATCCTCCGAATCGGATTCCGAGCGCTCCAACACGGCAAACAAGCAGGTAGTGGCGGGGCAGCACTCAGATCCTCCGCTAAAAAGCTCTAACCCGCCACCCAGTTCTAGCCCGACGCCTTCACCGAGCCCGTCGCCCAGCCCTAGTCCAGCGCCGGCAGGTCCAACGCCATGTGACGACAACGACATATCGGTCACCGTTTCCATGGTTCACCAAAAGTATCCGACGAACTCCCGCATACCTGTGCAGCTGTCGCTGGTCAACACTTCTGGAAAGCCGTGCACTCGGGATGTAGGCGCGGGGCAACAGGAAACGCTCATCAGCGCCGGGGAACAGCGCATTTGGTCCTCAGATACTTGCAGCAACGACCATGCCAGTAACCAGCACACACTGCAGCCAAATGAAAAGCTCACGTATTGGGTGACCTGGAGTACGACCGTCGCGACCCCAAACTGCGCTAAGCCAGACGCGGCGAAGGCTGGTACCTATCAAGTAGTCGGCCGTATCGGCAGTAAATCCAGTGCCCCAGTCACCGTTACCCTGACGTAGGGGCGTCTCAGCGCACCCCTGGCTGCGTTCTCGTCGCCTTGCGTACTTCCTCCGCTGCGCTCCGGCCATGTACGCGGCGGCTCCTGCGGCCTTGCCAGCCGCACGCTGAGACGCCCCCTTGTTTATGTAAAGGGCGAAGAAACCAGATAGTGCGCTGGTCGCCTACTAGGATTTTATTGCAACGCCTTGTTTGAGCAGCGGTAAGATGCCTTGCCACATATCGTAAATTTCGATGGTCTGGATACCCTGGACGGTTACATCGCAGCCGCTGGGCACCAGCGCTCGGGCGTAGCCGTGCCGCGCTGCTTCGGAAAGTCGCTGAGTCAGCCCGCGTACTGCACGTACGTCGCCGGAAAGGCCAACTTCTCCGATGGCTATCACGTCGGTCGGTAGCGCTTGATCGCGTGCGGCAGAGGCGACAGCAAGGGCGACTGCTAAATCTACGGCCGGTTCCCTCACCCGTGCGCCGCCGACGGTGGCGGCGAATACGTCGCAGGCTGCCATAGGTAACTGGGCTCGGCGTTCGAGCACTGCGAGTACGAGCGCGAACCGGGCGCTATCAAGTCCGCTGACTGTACGGCGCGGGGTTGCCAGCGGTGAGGGGGCCACCAGAGCCTGTATTTCAGTCAGCAAGGGGCGGCGACCCTCCAGCGTGACGGTGACACAACTACCGGGTACGGGATCGTTGCGGCGGGTATCGTCTCTGCGGGTGAGAAATAGACCTGAGGGGTCTACTACGCCGCTGATACCGTGGTCACTGAGCTGAAAGCAACCAACTTCATCAGCCGGTCCGAACCGATTCTTGACCGCGCGCAGCAAGCGCAACGCGCTGTGCTGCTCACCCTCGAAATGCAGCACCACATCCACCAGATGCTCTAGCACCCTGGGGCCGGCGATTGCGCCATCTTTGGTGACATGCCCGATCAGGATCGTGGTGATGTTGCGTTCCTTCGCTAACGCGGCAAGCTCAGCAGCAACGGTACGCACGTGGGTCACTCCACCGGCCGCGGCTTCGGCTCGATTGCTGGTAATTGTTTGCACTGAGTCGACGATCAGCAGCCCCGGTTGCACCGCATCTACGTGGGACAGCACTGCCGCTAGATCTGTCTCCGCGGCTAGGTATAGCTGGGGATGTAGTGCACCTACTCGCTCGGCGCGGAGCCGCACTTGAGCGGCGGATTCCTCACCGCTCACCACAAGCACCGGTGCGCTGAGCTGAGCGGCGGCGTGAACGGCTACATCAAGTAACAGAGTCGATTTTCCGACGCCGGGTTCTCCGGCTAGCAGAACGACCCCTCCAGGTACTAATCCGCCGCCAAGGACGCGATCCAGCTCGTTGATCCCGGTGGGATAGCTGGCTGCTGTTGTGGCGTCAATTTCGGTGATGCGCTGCGCGGGAGCACTTACTGGCCCTGCTGCGGTGTTGTGCATTCTGGATGCCGTCGCTTCTACTACGCTGCCCCATGCTTGACATTCCGGACACCGGCCTACCCACTTGGCTGGAGAGAAACCGCATTCTCCACAGCGAAACTCTTGGCGGGGTTTGGTGTTGGTTCGACCTGAGCTCATGCCCGGCAGGCTAGCGCGTGGGTGCGACATAGATCAGCCGACCGTCAAGTCTTACTCGTGTTGCGGTGAGCCAGCTACGGACGTTTCGTGCGGCCGTGATGTTTCCGGCACCGCTACTGGCAGGCGCAGCGTGACCGTCCCCGCACGCTCAAA
>JBBSOC010000053.1:0-14847 GCA_038260095.1 Mycobacteriales bacterium
CATCACCGGAGTCTGCACCCGAATCGCTCAACGCATCCTTGCCCTCACCGCCGCGATCTGGCACAACGACACCCTCGGCCTCGCCACACGACGCTCACTCACCGCCTACGACCACTAACCCCTTGGAATCAACCATCTAGTAGAGCTTTGAGACGGTTAAAGCCTTCTTCGTTGCTGTCTTTGAGCCACGGGAAAATAACCGCTGCTGTTCTACAAGCCCTGAAGAATTCTGCTCGCGGGGAAAGTCTCTCACCAAGCTGAGTAATTCTTCCGCAGCTCGAAGACCTTCTGATTCGGTCAAACGCCGGAGCTCCTGCTCACGCACGCCAGCTAGCGCTGTTGCTGCGCCCATCCATTGTTGGACAACAACTCGCTGAATGTGCTCCTCTACCATAAGAAAAGCCTACCGCGACCCTGTCGAGCAACAAACCGTGCGGCGTATTTCCTGCACACTCGCCTAAATTTTGTCAACAGCGGGTTACCCCCCAATAACCGAATGCACGAACAGCTGCGCCGATCGCTCAGCGGCCGAGCGTGGGTCCTCGTCCGGTGGCCGGTGGTCCGCCCTGCCCAGGAAGGTGCCCCGGACCATGTATGCCGCGTGCCGCCGGCGACCGGTGAGCGGCGCCACTGTCGGGTGTTTGGGAAGGTGTCTCCGAGAACGCGTCCTCGATGCGATCTACCTGGCGGACGCCGGCGGCAAGCACGGCTGGCGTCTGCACGGCTGAGCGCCAATCTTCATACCAGCTATCGCCGTAGCCATGCTTTTGCTCCTCTGCCTGCAAAAATTCAGCTAGTTGTTCGTCGCTATATGCCCGCAGTTGAGCCAGCGGCACGGCGGTGGCAGAAGACAACCGCTCAATTGAGTTCAATCGCATCTCCCGAAGCGCAGCAACCACCCTCGGCTTATCGGCGGGGTCTTGGACGAACAGGGTCGCGTTCGATGGCAGCTGCCATCTCCTGTCCGCGGGCTTGTCGCATCGCGCTTTGCATATGGCCCGATTGAGGCCGTCAGCAAAAGAGGCGTCATCCACACCGCGTCCCGGATGGCCTACCAGGACAATGTTTGGCTGTTGTACCGTCGCGGTCTCGGCGCCTGCCATGCGGGAGGAAACAATCGAGCGGGCCGCGTCAATGGAATCGCGAGGATCGCTGTCACCGACGTAATACACCACCACTGTCTCGGGCATCGTTGGGGTGGCGAAGACTTCAACAACCGCAATGCCCTCCCCACCGGATGGCCATTGGCTGAATACCACGAGTGGTTTTTGTCGCTCGGCGATCGCTGTAATACGTGCGGCGGGTTCGGTGTAGAAGGTGAAAACCTGACCGTTAAGCAACCCGTCAGAGTGTTCGGTTTGCCGAGGCCGCTCCGCCTGCGCGGCAAGCAAGATTGTCGCTATCTCGCTGTGTCGGGTCGGGTCATCCCCCTGCACTGATACGGTCACCGAAGGCAGAGACTGGGCCGCAGCGCCAGAGGGCCGTTCCAGTTCCAGTACCGTGACCATGGCCGTGGGCCCAGAATCGCCGAGTTGCGGCGCGCCTTCGGCAAGCCCGTGAAGGATCTGTTCCCGATCAACCGGGGCATTAATGATGCCGCCTAGGTGCCGCTCTATCTGCTCTACTGGCAGTGGCAGCTCGTACGCGCCGAGCGTGTCCTCTGTCCAATAGGCAGCCTGGTGCAGCGGGAGTTCGGTGATGTTGCTCGGCGGCAGGAGCGTGTAGCTAAGCAAAAGCGGCCCATCGTAAATGAGCGGTTTATTCGTGAACGCCGCGAAACGTTCCGCGAGTTCAACGTCGCCAGTTCCATTGCGGTTGCCAACGAACCGTAACGCGAGCCTGCCGTCAACACCGCGCTCCACGGTGACTCCGGGAACGCTGGGAAGCCTGCGACCAAACAGGTACCGTGCACCCCCCCCCCCGCTTCATGGTTAACGTAGGGCTCGGGCTGCCCGTTGAGCGCCCAGGAACGGATCTCCTCTTCAAGACGTCCCCTACCCCTAGCATCAGAACCTTCGATGAGAACGTCGAGAGCAGGATCAACGTCATCATCCTCGCGATCATCGCGCTCTAGCAGCCGCGCCCGACCTTGTTGACCGACGGCGGACTCGCCACCCAGCGTCGGCACAAAGTATTGCCACATATCACCAATCAGCTCATCGACCGATTGGTACTTAATCACGGCGGTACCAACGCTCGCTCGTACTACGAAGTCTTCAGGTGCGGCGGCGCTGAGCCGATTGGCCGTGGCAGAAGCGAGGACCCGCTCGTTGCGCTGCCTGGTATTGGTACGAATGTGCCGCTCACGCCAACGTTCGTAGAGCGCGCTGATGGTATCGGTGGTCATCTCGCTGCCGTCGTCGAGTTCAGCGAGGCGTTGCCGGAACTCCGCCGGCGAGGTCGCGGTGAGTAGCGGTAATTGCTGGTACTGAGTAGTTGCGCCCCGAAACTCATAATCACCCGCAACGCCCAACCGTTGCTGCGCGAGAGCCCGCTCCAACACCGCCGTTGCTAGCGGCGGCAACGTTGCGGCCTGGCCACCAGCTATTCGCCACATCATGCCCGACAACGCCGAGAGCAGCGCGGATTGGCCGGCCACGTCAAGCTGCGCAACGTTGCTCTCGGTCAACGACAGATCCGTCGCGATCTGCGCGAAGGCTGCCGTGGGATCCTGGTGGATGAGATTTTGATATCGATGTTGACGTTCTTCTTCGGCCAGCTGTGTGGCTCTGCGTGCGGCCGCCTCCTGCGCTGCGACAACCCGCTCCTGCAGCTGCGTCTGAGCCGCCTCTACCAACTGCCGATCAGCCAATCCCTCAACCACGGCGAACAAAGATGCAAAGTCGGCCTCTTGAGAATTGTTGATCGCGTACATCACCGCGCCCAAACGCCGCTCCGGGCCGTCTACTCGCTGTAAAGCCCAATCCATCAGTAGCGTCCGTGCCTGTGGATCACGTTCCCGCTCGTTAAGAATTCGTGTAGCGATCGTTGCGCTCAGACCGTCCGGGATGCGCTCGTGCGGCACATTGTTGTGCTCATCCAGCACAGCCAGAAAGTCGCGAGCAATGACCGGATCCATCGCGGCATCGGCGAACGCCGCAAGCACCACATCTCGATACGTGTAGTCAGCCATGTAAGTTCCGAGGCTGACATCGCGAGCAGCCCATCCCTCGGTATCTCCATCCAGCGGAGCAGTCAGCACATGATCAGCCCAGAAACGCCCGCGTTCAGCTACAGGTACCCTGCTCGCTTCCTCTTTGAGGCCCGACACATACTGAAACGAATACATGGCGTTGTAGCTCCTCGATTGGCCGGCTCGAAAATGCAAGCCTAGGTGAAAAGCCAAACCTTCAGCGGCGCAACCAGGAAAGTTTGTTTTCCGCTAATGCCTTGGCGGCTAGTCTTCCCGTCTGATTCCGTAAGCTCCGGCCGAATGCACGAACAGCTGCGCCGGGCTGCCCGGGTCTGCGGTGGCGAAGCGTGGCACGCGCCAGGCCATTCCAATGGGGAACCACCCCCGTTCGGCTAATGACTCTGACACTTCACCGTCATCCCGCACCCAGACTCGGGTATCGATTACATCGTGCGCCAAACTCCCTGGCACTGATGTCGCGCCCACATGCTCGGTGCGGATGAGCCACGGCGACAGGGCGGCTTTAAGTCGGATTACGTTCCGTGCGTATCGCTGCGGCCACTGCGAGTCGTAGGGTTGCAGACTCCTCGGAAGCCGTGCGGCTTTGCCTGCCGTGAGATTTTCCCGAAAGGGCAACAGCCGATGCTGCCAGAGCTCATCGACCTGAGTCCACGTCTGCTCTAGGGAACTGTCATTGTCGATCACGACGTCGGCGATTGCACGTCGGTGATCGTCACTAACCTGGTGTGACATCCTAGCTTTGACCTGCTTAGTTGACATGTTCCGCGTTCGCAGCCGTTGCATACGGTGCTGCTCGCTAGCGAGCACAGCACACACTAGGTGATAGTCGGCGGCCATCTCGTTCTCCAGGAGCAACGGCACATCGTGCACCACAACAGAGCCGACGGGTGCTTGCGACAACAGCTCTCGCGTGCGCTCCCGCACCAGCGGATGCACGATGGCGTTAAGGCGTTCGCGCTCCTGTTTGTCAGCGAATACCCGCTCACCCAGGCGATGCCGATCCAACGAGCCATCCGCGCGCAGCATGGCCGAACCAAACTGTGTGGCTACCGCCGTCAGGCCGGGCGTACCAACAGCCACTACCTCACGAGCAAGTTGATCGGCATCGATAACCATGGCGCCAAGTTCGGCTAGCCGCTTGGCGACCGCACTCTTCCCGGCTCCGATTCCGCCAGTGAGTCCTACGAATACAACGCCGCGTTTCATACGTGTGATCTCAGCACAGACCCCACACGCCCAGCACGCCGAGTCCAGAATTCCAGTGAGCACGAAATCCTAGATTGCAAAACTTTAAATGGTATGCTTCTACCATGCAAACTACCATTGATGGCGCGGGCCGAATTGTTGTACCTAAAGCCTTGAGGGACAGCCTCAGGTTTATGGCTGGACAACAACTGAACATAGCCGAACGTAACGGCGTGCTGGAGATCGAGCCAATGCCCACCCCCATGCATCTGAAAGAGCGGGGCGGCTGCCTTGTCGCGATCCCTGATATCGACCTTCCGGAGTTAACCCCCGAGCTCGTCCGAGAGACACTTGAGCAGATCCGGCGATGATCACGGTGGATTCAAGCGTCGCGATCGCGGCATTCGCTTCTTGGCACAAATTCCACAAACAAGCATGGCAGGTTGTCCTTACCCAGCCCAAGCTCACCACTCACGCCGCGATGGAAACGTACTCAGTGCTCACTCGCCTACCGGCACCTCACCGCGCGCCCGCCAGCGTCGTAGCCAGGTTTTTAACCGACTCTTTTCACGAGGACTTCCTCGCTTTACCACCCAATATGTTCAGGCAGCTCATTAATGACTTCGCAAGAACCGGCATTGCCGGCGGGGCCGTCTACGATGCGCTCATTGGCGCCACAGCGGCTTATGCCGGTGCAACATTGGTGAGCTGCGACGCAAGAGCCTCGGCAAACTACCGCCGAGTGTCAGTCACGGTGGAGTTGCTGAGCTAGCTACGCCCAGGTAGCGCTACGTCAAAAAGTCATCTGCCAAGGCCGCAGGAGCCGCCGCCTACGAAGGTAGGCAAGGCGACGAGAACGCCGGCAGGGACTTTTTGACGTAGTGCTATCAGGCGGTTTTCTCCCGGGTGGCGCGACGCGCGCTCGCCGATAACTGACGCTCCGCGGCCCGCTGACGGGGCACAATCGTAGGATTGACGTGGCTGAGTACGACGTCTTCAGTGATCACTACCCGCTCCACGTCGGAGCGACTCGGTATTTCATACATCACCGACATCAGCACTTCTTCCATGATCGCGCGTAGCCCTCTAGCCCCGGTCCCCCGCAGCATGGCCTGGTCGGCGATTGCTTCCAGCGCGTCCGAGGTGAACTCCAGTTCCACGCCATCGATCTCAAACAGCTTGGCGTACTGCCGAACCAGCGCATGGCGCGGCTCGTTCAAAATGCGAATCAGCGCATCTCGCTGCAGACTGCGCACATTGGTGATCACCGGCAACCGGCCGATGAACTCCGGAATGATGCCGAATTTAATCAGGTCTTCTGGCATCACATCCGCAAGGACATCATCGGTAGTCCGCTCAGCTTTAGATCGAATATCGGCGGTAAAACCAAGCCCTTTGGACCCCAACCGCTGCTCAATGATGCCGTCGAGACCGGCAAACGAGCCACCCACGATGAACAACACGTTAGTGGTGTCGATCTGGATGAATTCTTGGTGCGGATGTTTACGACCACCTTGCGGCGGCACCGAGGCGGTCACGCCCTCCAGGATCTTCAGCAACGCCTGCTGCACACCCTCGCCGGAGACGTCACGGGTTATGGAGGGGTTCTCGCTCTTGCGGGCGATCTTGTCGATCTCATCAATGTAGATAATGCCTTTTTCGGCCCGCTTCACGTCAAAATCGGCGGCTTGGATCAGCTTGAGCAGAATGTTTTCCACATCCTCGCCCACATAACCAGCCTCGGTGAGCGAGGTAGCGTCGGCAATGGCAAACGGCACGTTAAGCATCCGGGCCAAAGTCTGGGCTAGATGGGTCTTACCGCAGCCAGTCGGGCCAACCAGCAGAATATTCGACTTAGCGATCTCTACCGAGCTTTCGGACTTTTTGCCGGCCGGCTCACTATCTTGGGACTGCACCCGCTTGTAGTGGTTGTACACAGCAACGGCCAACGCTTTCTTCGCCGTGTCCTGCCCCACTACATATTCGTCCAGAAACTGACAAATCTGCACTGGCTTGGGTAGCTCTTTGAGGTTAGCCTCCGCCGTCTCAGCGAGCTCTTCGACAATGATCTCGTTGCATAGCTCAATGCACTCGTCGCAGATGTACACACCGGGGCCAGCAATGAGCTTCTTCACCTGCCGCTGCGACTTTCCACAGAACGAACACTTCAGCAGGTCTCCGCCTTCACCAAGCCGTGCCACTGGTGACCATCTCCCCCGAGTACAGCTAGACGACTAGCTTGCCGCGACAGCGGTCTTCTTGCGGCTAACCAAAACATCGTCGATGATCCCGTACACCTTGGCTTCGTCGGCGGTGAGGAACTTATCGCGTTCGATGTCTTTACGAATCTGCTCGACCTTCTGCTTTGTGTGCCGGGCGAGCATCTCTTCTAGTTGGGAACGGATTCGCAGAATCTCGCGTGCCTGAATCTCGATGTCGCTACCAGCACCATGGGCGCCTTCTACCGACGGTTGGTGGATCAAAATGCGTGCGTTTGGCAGCGCCATCCGCTTACCTGGTGTTCCGGCAGCAAGCAGCACCGCAGCAGCCGACGACGCCTGCCCCATACACACCGTCTGGACGTCTGGCCGAATGTACTGCATGGTGTCATAAATCGCGGTCAACGCGGTAAACGAGCCACCCGGTGAATTGATGTAAATGGTGATGTCCCGATCTGGATCGGCAGATTCCAGGCAGATCAGCTGAGACATCACATCATTAGCGGAGGCGTCGTCAATTTGTACGCCTAGAAAGATGATTCGTTCTTCGAATAGCTTGTTGTACGGGTTGGACTCTTTGACGCCATACGATGTGCGCTCAATGAAGGACGGCAATATGTAACGGTTCTGCGGGATAAGGCTAGGTTGAGCTACGAGATCGGCCATGAGTTCCCCTTGCCGTGCTGTGGTGGTTGCTGCGGTTGCCCTGCTCATCGAGCCCACCTCAGCCTTTCACCGCATCGACAATACTCGCGGTATTTTCCACAACTTTGTCGATCAGGCCGTAGTCTTTAGCTTCTTGCGCGATGAACCAGCGATCCCGATCCGAATCGGACTCGATCTGCTCAATCGACTGACCGGTGTGGAACGCGATCCGCTCCTGCATCATTTTTTTGGTGTACAGCATCTGCTCGGCCTGAATGGCGATATCGCTGGCCGAACCCCCGATGCCGCCAGAAGGCTGGTGCATCATGACCCGGGTGTGCGGCAGCGCGATGCGCTTACCCGGCGTACCCGCGCACAAAATGAACTGGCCCATGGACGCCGCGAGGCCAAGCCCCACCGTGGCCACGTCGTTACCGATGTACTGCATGGTGTCGTAAATGGCCATGCCAGCCGAGACCGAACCGCCTGGCGAATTCACGTACAGGAACACATCAGATTTGGCATCTTCGGCATTGAGTAGCAGCAGCTGCGCGCAGACCCGGTTGGCCATTTCATCATCGAACTGCTGCCCAAGGAAGATGATGCGTTCCTTGAGGAGGCGGTTGAACACCGACTCGTCAAAGTTCATCCCCTGGCTACCGGATGAGGCACTGGTATGTGGAATAGCTACAGATTGACTGGCGCCGTGTGACGCGGAAATAAGAGGCACCCTTGAGACCTTAACGGGCCCGCGCGCAAACGTGGCACTTCACCACGCCCTGTTCGCTCTAAGCGCTAGGAACGGAGGACCTTTAGGAGTACAGACATTTAGGAGTGCAGACTAGAGTGCCGGGACGGTTGCCGGTGCGGCGTCGGCTTCGGTGGTCAGTGCAGCCGAAATATCGACAGCTACACCTGAACCATCGCTGATCGACGCCTGCTCTACTACCAGCGATAGCGCCTTCTCTCGACGCACGTCAGCGGCAACCAGTGCCAGCTGACGGCTGCGTACCAAGTGATCGGCGAACTGCTGCGGGTCAACCTGGGCAAGCTGAGCGCGGCGAACGACCTCAGTGGTGATCTCGGTGTCGGTGATACCGAGTTCTTCGGCCTCAACCACCGCGTCCAGCACCAGCTGGGTTCGCACTGATTTCTCCGCATCCCCGCGCAGCGAGTCGTCAAATTCAGCTTCAGACTTCCCTTGGCTACCAAGGTAGCTCTCGATACCTAGGCCGAGCCGCTCCAAATAACCAGCGAGCTGCTTCTTGTTGTTCTCCATTTCACGAGCCACCACGCGTGGTGGCAACGGAATTTCTACGCCTTCCAACAATGCATCTACCGTTCGCTCGCGAGCCTGGTTCACTTGTCGCAGTTGACCAGTTTTGCGCAGCTGCTCGCCGAGCTGTTCGCGCAGTTCGACCATGGTGTCGAATTCACTTGCCGACTGCGCGAATTCATCGTCTAGCTCCGGAAGCTCCTGCTCTTTCACCGAGCGCACGGTCACTGTCACATCGGCAACACGGCCAGCATGTTCGCCCCCGACCAGCTTGGTGGAAAATGTTTTCTCGTCCCCGGCGGAGCTGCCGGTGACCGCTTCGTCGAGGCCATCGAGCAGATCGCCGCTGCCGACCTTGTAGGTAACGCTCTTGGCCTCGTCAATGTCTTCACCGTCGGCAGTGGCGTGTAAATCCAGCCCCAGATAGTCGCCCTCGGCAGCGGGGCGCTGCACAGTTTTCAGTGTCGCAAAGCGCTCTTGCAGCTTGATCAGCTCGGCATCCACCGCCGCGGCGTCCACGCTTACCTCGTCAACGCTGATTTCCAGTGCCGACAGATCAGGCAGTTTGATTTCTGGACGTACCTCAACGTCGGCCTTCAATATGATCTTCTCGCCGTCTTCGAGTTCAGTGAGATCGACGTCCGGAGGCCCCAGTACCCGCAGCTTGTGCTCATCGACGGCTTTGGCCACCAAGCCGGGGACGGCGTTATTGATGCCTTCTTGCAGCACGGCCGCCCGGCCGACTCGGCGATCAACGAGGCGAGGCGGCACTTTGCCTTTCCGGAAGCCCGGGACAGTGATCTCGCGCGCGATGCTGCGATATGCCTCGTCGATGCTGGGGCGCAGCTCAGCAAACGGCACTTCAATATCGAGCCGCACCTGCGTCGGGCTCACGGTTTCGACGGTGCTCTTCACTCGCGTAAACTCCTTGAAACTTCGTGTGGGCGATATGGCTCGTGCCTGCGGTTCGGCTCAGCCTACGTCAGGGAGCGTTTTCCCTGAAATGCCCCCTGACGGCTAGCTTTTGCGGCGTTTTCAGGGAAAACGTCGCAAAGTTCCGCTCACACCGACAGCGCTGCGATGAACGCTTCCTGTGGGACCTCCACGCGGCCCACCATTTTCATCCGTTTCTTGCCTTCTTTTTGCTTCTCTAACAGCTTGCGTTTACGGGTGATGTCCCCGCCGTAGCACTTAGCGAGCACATCTTTACGGATCGCGCGGATGTTTTCCCGAGCGATGATCCGTGCCCCGATCGCGGCTTGAATCGGCACCTCGAACTGTTGTCGCGGGATGAGCTCGCGCAGCTTCTGGGTAATCCGAACCCCGTAGGCATACGCCTTGTCTTTATGCACAATCGCCGAGAACGCGTCCACCGCTTCCCCTTGCAGCAGGATGTCCACCTTCACCAGCTCGGCGTCCTGCTCGCCAGTGGGCTCATAGTCCAGCGACGCGTATCCCTTGGTGCGGCTTTTGAGCGAATCGAAGAAATCGTAGATGATCTCGGCTAGCGGCAACGTGTACCGCAGCTCTACCCGTTCCTTCGACAAATAATCCATGCCGAGCAGGGTGCCGCGGCGCGACTGGCATAGCTCCATGATCGCCCCGACGTACTCACTCGGTGAGATCACTGTTGCCCGCACTACCGGCTCATATACCGCGCTAATTTTGCCGTCGGGGTACTCGCTGGGATTGGTAACTGTGTGCTGGGTGCCATCCTCGGCCTCGACCCGATACACCACATTGGGCGTGGTTGTGATCAGCTCCAGCTTAAATTCGCGGGAGAGCCGCTCCCGAATGATTTCCAGGTGCAGCAGCCCCAAGAAGCCACAGCGAAAACCGAAACCCAGCGCCACCGAAGTCTCTGGCTCATACACCAACGAAGCATCATTGAGCTGCAGCTTGTCCAACGCATCGCGCAGTTCCGGGTAGTCCGAGCCATCCATCGGATACAGGCCGGAGAAGACCATCGGCCGCGGATCGTCATAGCCGCCCAGCGCGGTGGCGGCCGGCCTGGCCGCGAGGGTCACCGTGTCCCCTACCTTGGATTGGCGAACATCTTTCACCCCGGTGATCAGGTAGCCGACCTCGCCAACACCGATCGCCGCGGCCGAGACCGGTTCGGGCGAAATAACACCCAACTCCAACAACTCGTGGGTGGCCTTGGTCGATAGCATCAACACCTTCTCGCGCGCCGCGAGCCGACCGTCGATCACCCGAATGTAGGTCACCACACCGCGGTAGCTGTCGTACACCGAGTCGAAGATCATCGCCCGTGCCGGTGCGTCTGGATCACCACTCGGCGCTGGCACTTGCCGCACAATCTCATCCAGCAACGCTTCGACGCCGATGCCGGTCTTCCCCGAGACCCGCAAGCAATCCTCGGGTTGGCAGCCGATCAGATGCGCGAGCTCTTCGGCGTACTTCTCCGGCTGTGCTGCGGGGAGGTCGATCTTGTTCAGCACCGGAATCACTACCAGGTCGTTGTCTAACGCCAGATACAGATTCGCCAGGGTCTGCGCCTCGATGCCTTGTGCGGCATCGACCAGCAGCACCGCGCCCTCACAGGCGGCCAGCGAGCGGCTTACCTCATAGCTGAAGTCAACATGGCCGGGAGTATCGATCATGTTCAGCACGAACGTTTCCGCGGCGCGCACCGCCCCGTCTGGCACGGCCGGCGTCCAGGGCATCCGCACGGCTTGCGACTTGATGGTGATGCCGCGTTCCCGCTCAATGTCCATGCGGTCCAGATACTGCGCCCGCATGTTGCGAGCCTCAACCACACCGGTGCTTTGCAGCATCCGATCAGCAAGCGTGGACTTGCCGTGATCAATGTGGGCAATGATGCAGAAGTTGCGGATCAGCGCGGGCGCGGTTGCGCCCGGCGCTGGCGCTGGCGCTGCGGGCAAGGAATTCACGTAGGTCGAAACTCCGAAATAGGCGTTACTGAGCAGATTAAACGGCGCATCCGCTCCATGTTCCCATGGCTGCCCTTGACGACACTCGGCGACAATGGCGTAAACGCATGCGTGCCGCGATTGCGTGAGGGCACACACGCAATGGGTCATGGCCTCAACGGCGCAAAGCTGGGCACGTCGACGACTAAGCTCAGTTGTTCACCTGATAAGCTCAGCGACCGTACGTAACGCACTGTGCGTGATGACATCCTGATGCCCTAACCCAAGGTAGACGCGTGGCAAATATCAAGTCCCAGATCAAGCGGAACAAGCAAAACGAGAAGCGCCGGATGCGCAACAAGTCGGTGCGCTCCGAGCTCAGAACCGCCATCCGCAAATTTCGTGAGGCCGTGGGTACGAGTGACACCGAGGCTACCGAGAGCGCACTCCGCGCCGCCTCTCGCAAGCTTGATCAAGCGGTGAGCAAAGGCGTTATTCACAAGAACCAGGCCGCTAACCGCAAGTCGGGAATGGCCGGGGCCATACAGCGCGCCACCGCTTCCTCTGCGGCCTAGTTTCCGAGGCTTGGTCTCCGCCATCTAGCCGGGCTGCTTAGGGCGTTTTCCCTGAAACAGCCCTATCTAGGCTGGTTTTTGGGGCGTTTTCAGGGAAAACGCCAATATTGAGCTATGCTCACTCCCGCAGTTTTCCGGCCACATAGTCATTAAGCTTCACCATCGCGGCCACGGTGGCCGGGACCACGATCACGGCCCACCAGCTCACCAGCTCGGCAAAAGCCAGCAGTACCGCCAGCCCAACCGAGCCTTCAAAGAAGACAAAGCACGCAAAGCCACTCGGCCTCAGATGCCGTAGTCGCAGTATCCGCGCATAGTACGGTGCCTTACCAATTTCAGGCGTTGGCATTTCAGTCATTGCGCACCGCGATCATCTCCATCACCGCACGCTCCAGTGCATACACCCGATCCTCGGCGCCACCCTTCACCGCGCTATTAACTACTGCCGCATGCCGGGCGGCCGCTCCCAGCGCCGCCTGCGACCAACCCCGGGATTGACGTTGCACTCGCTCCACCTTCCATGGGGGCATCCCTAACGCGCCAGCCAGCTGGTATGCGTTCCCTCGCCCGGCCGCACTAACTTTGGCCACGGAGCGCACCCCTTCGGCCAAGGCATCGGCAACCAGAATCGGGTCCACACCAACCGATACTGCCCATCGTAGCGATTCCAGCGCTGTGGCAACATCGCCAACCATTACCGTGTCGGCCACGGAAAATCCCGTTACATCGGCCTTACCAGAGTAATAGCGCCGCACTGTTTGCGAGTTAATATCCCCTGTAGTATCGGCAATCAGTTGCTGACATGCCGACGACAGCTCCCGCAAGCCGGCACCAACACTATCTAGCAGCAGGCCCGCGACATCGCCAGAAACCCGCCGGGAATCACCGAACCGTTCGAGCTCCGAACGCACAAAAGCAAGCCGGTCTCGATACGAGCTCAGCTTGGCGCAGCTAATAACCTGGGCACCGGCGGCACGCGCAGCATTGACCACGGCCTTCCCCCGATTGCCACCAGCGTGACAGACAACGACCACCAGATGCGGCGGCAGTTTCGCCAGCCAGCCCAGTAGCGCATCCGCAGTCTCCTTGGCGGCCTCCTGCGCCTGCCGTACCACGAGCACTCGGTGCTCACCAAACAACGAGGGGCTCAGCAGCTGTCCCCACTGCCCAGGGCTCACCTCCGCGGCAACAACATTGGTCACCTCATAGTCAGGATGAGCGGTCGCGGCTGCGGCGGTAATAGCGGCGATGGCTCGCTCGAGCAGGAACTCCTCATCACCGAGCAGCAGCTGCAACGCAGCTTGTGGCTGCGGTGTAGGCGAATGAGCAACGGACACAGGGTTTATCGTGGCATGTCAGGATTAGGCGGTGTCGCGGGCACCATCTAGATAGCGGCGGCCTGACTTTCAACAATCCTGTCGACGCCACAAACATGCACCCGGGCACGTCATTCACATGTTTCCCAACGCACTCCTAGAGGGTTCGCGCCTATCGTATTTGTGCGACTTCTGGCGCCGCTCACGAATCCCGATCGACTATAAGGGACTTAAGTAGTCATTGACGTCGCTTCGAATGTTCCGCGCCTGGCATCTTGGCTCGTGGGCAGAAGAGCATACGAAGATGAGAGATCGCATGAATTCTAGAGACTAGGAAGCTACGCTAACCTAATTCTGCGACTGAATGGTAGAAGGAGGCCGTGGTGCTCGACGTGGAGTATGTACGGCACCTAGCAACGGTGGCGAAAGCGGAAGTGGAAGCAAACGCGTCGCCCAGCGAGGCCTCCGCGATTTTAGGCACGTTCTGGGCCGAGCACGTACTGGAATCTCCACTCAATGCCGATGAAGCCGGCTGGCTGGAGCGCAACGTCACAGAGAGTGCTTCAGAAGAGCCACTGCCTTCACCGAGGTGGTATTGGCGGCGGTTGAAGCCGCGGCGGCGCACCCTGAAGTTGCGGCCGCGTTCACCCGCGCGCTTAGTCAACGTGGCGAAGTAATGCGGGTACGCCTTGCCGGCAAGGCATTCGGGCCTGACGGCGTTGCCCTCGCCGGAGCCGCCGCGATAAGGGCACTAAGCCTACACGAACTCAACCCAGCAGCGCGCGCGGCAGCCGCGGATTGGGCGCTGGAATTGCTACCCGATGACGACGCTCGGGCAGCCACGGTGCTTACGGCGTATAACGGCGTGCTGTTCGAACCGGAGAAGCTACGCGAACTCAAGTACGTTATCGGTCTGCTCAGCAACTCCGCGGGGCGTGCAAGCATCCACAACTACGAGGCCCAGCGAGCCGGGGTTTCGCTCGAAGAGCCCCCAGAGGTGCCTCCCAGTGGACAAGCATCTTCGGCCAGTAGCCCTACGACGCCTCCTGCAACGGCTTCGCCGACAGGGAGACCCCCCTCTCCTCCACGCACACCCAAAAAACGCGGGCGCTGAAGCACTCTCTGCCAGTGCCAATGGTATTCCAAGCTGGATGCCGTCATCGAATCGTGGGCTATTCAGCTATTTCGACTATTTCCCGCTCCGCTGACCCAGCTAGGAGAGCCTGCGGTCACTCACCGCGCCGGCGTCCCGGCGTCCAGTACTCGGGAGATTATTCGTGCGCCCAGCCATACTGCACCACTACGCTGCGGCCCACGGCCAGGACCGACACACCACAAGATCACGATCTAGGACTGAAGCGCTAGGCCCCTGCGTGGCGGGCGAGCGCCACCCTGCCGGATGAGCTAACAATGGCAACATCTCCGCCTCGGTCAGTGCGGGCCACCAGCGCGCCGCCGCGGCCCAGATAGCGCAACACAGTTTCACTGGGATGACCGTAATCATTATGCGCCCCCACCGATACCACCGCCGCCCGTGGCGTGACGGTGTCAAAGAACTCCGGCTCGGAGTAAGCCGAGCCATG
>JBBSOC010000054.1:0-14684 GCA_038260095.1 Mycobacteriales bacterium
ACTCACGCGAGGACCTGGTAGCAAAGATGATGAACTTCATCAACCACCACAGCGCCACCGCCACGCCGTTCAAGTGGGTCTACGACGCCAAGCACACCGCCTGACCCACATTCAAGACACTTCCGCGCGGAACCACTAGTGTTCATCACGCCGGACATCATCGGGCTCGGGTCTGACACTTCCGCTGAGCCGCTCCCGTTCCCACAATGGTCACGTCCGATTTCCGCTAGCGCTCGGGCGGCAGACCCGGCACGATGGATACCGTGCTCCCCACCAAAGACGCCTGCTACCGCGCAGTCGCTAGCCGCGATTCCCGGTTTGACGGCTGGTTCTACACCGGTGTCACCTCCACCGGCATCTACTGCCGCCCCAGCTGCCCGGCAATCACACCACGCCGCAAGAACGTAACGTTCTTCTCCACCGCCGCCGGCGCCCAACAAGCCGGATTCCGCGCATGTCTGCGCTGCCGCCCCGACGCCGCGCCCGGCTCACCCGAGTGGAACTACCGCACCGATCTGGTTGGCCGAGCAATGCGACTGATCGGTGATGGCGTAGTGGACCGCGGCGGAGTGGACGGCCTTGCTCAGCGGCTGGGCTACTCGGTACGCCACGTGCACCGCACGCTAGGCGACGAACTCGGCGTCGGACCACTGGCGCTGGCGCGCGCGCAGCGGGCGCAGACCGCCCGCACATTGATCGAGTCCAGCGACCTATCGTTTTCCGAGGTCGCATTCGCGTCGGGCTTTGCCAGCATTCGCCAATTCAACGACACGACCAAAGAGATTTACGGGTCTACCCCCTCGCAACTCCGCGAGCGAGCCCAGGCTGTGACTGCGGTACACCGCCCCACGCTCAGACATAGTTCCTCGACAGCTGTGACAACGCAGACGTTGATCCCGGTGACGCTCCGGCTTGCGTTTAGAGCACCGCTGGCCGCCGACGAGCTCTGGACATTCCTCGCTGCGCGCGCTGTCACCGGAGTCGAACACGGTACCGCTGACGTTTACCGGCGCGCGCTGCAACTACCGCACGGCGTCGGGTTGATCGAACTGAACAGGCCCGGCTCCGGACAGAGCTACGTCTGGTGCACGGTTTCGTTGGCTGATCTGCGCGACCTCACCACTGCGGTGCGGCGCTGTCGACGGCTACTGGATCTAGACGCTGATCCAGTAGCCGTAGCGCAGGCACTCAGTAGCGATCCAGGCTTCGCCGCCGCGCTACACCGGGCACCCGGGCTGCGTCTTCCGGGAGCCTGCGATCCCGCGGAGTACGCGATCCGCGCCGTCATCGGCCAGCAGATCTCGGTCGCCGCGGCCCGGACAGTCACCGGGCGCATTTGCGCTCATTACGGCAGCCCGCTAACACGTCCTGACGCGGCTCTCACCCACACGTTTCCGGTACCCGAAGCGCTCGCGGAAGCCGACCCTGCCGACCTACCCATGCCGCTCGCGCGCAAGCGAACGCTACGCACGCTCTGCACCGCTCTCGCCGACGGCACGATCGCGTTGGACGTGGGGAGTGATCCAGCGCAGCTCGTGAGCGAACTCACCGAGCTGCCGGGGATTGGTCCGTGGACGGCTAACTACATCGCGATGCGCGGGCTCGGCGCCCCCGACATTTTCCTAGAAACCGACCTCGGCGTACTGCGTGGCGCTGCCGCGCTGGGACTACCTGCCACACCTCGCGAACTACTCGCCCACGCAGAACGTTGGCACCCCTGGCGTTCCTACGCGGTGCTGCATTTATGGCACACCACATCCAACACATATAACAGCACCACAAACAAGAAAGAGGCAACACAATGAAGCAGCTCGCAAGCAGTACCCAAGACACTCCGGTGGGGCCGTTTACCACGATCGCTGGCGACGGGGTCGTTCTCGCCAGTGGCTGGACCGGCGATATCAACCGGCTGTTGCGCTACGTATACCCATCACTGCGTGCGGAATTTGACGAACAGGTGCACAGTTATGACGACCTCGGCGAGATCAGCAAAGCCGTGACCGCATTCCACGACGGGGAGCTCACTGCCCCTGACCGCATCCCAGTACAGCAACACGGAAGCGCGTTTATGACCGCCGCCTGGGAGCAGTTACGCACCATTCCCGCTGGCAGTACTGTTAGTTACCGTGAATATGCTGCCCTGGCGGGAAAACCAACCGCGGTACGAGCGGCAGCGAGCAGTTGTGCCCGGAATGCCGCGGCGCTGTTCGTCCCCTGTCATCGAGTGATTCGCACCGATGGCAGCCTCGGCGGCTTCGGCTACGGCCTCGACATAAAGCGCTGGCTACTCGACCACGAGACAGCAGCTGACTAGTGAGCTAGAGCGTAAGGGAGCGCGCCTGATCGACACTCCGCTAGCAACTCCGCAACCAGTGCCCGCGCGGGGCGAACCCATCTCCCCGCTGAGGTATCACGGCGACGACACCCAAGGATTGCTCTGGCAGACGCCGCCCGTCTCAGATGAAAATGTACCGGACGAACTACCAACACATCGCCCACCTGTGATCGGAGTGCTGGGCTCCTCGGGATACAAAGCCAGCTGGCAAACGGGCATTGTCGATGCGCTCGAAGACATAGCCCAGCCGATTCGTTGGGATCTGGCTTCGGGCGGAACTATGCCGGGCCTAGCCATAGCGGCCGGGATCAACAAGCGCTGGCGGCGGATCATGAATGCGGGTGCTCCTGGGCATGCAGCTCTGGCTACAGCGGCCGGCTTGCGCTGGCCCGAGCGGCTGAATCTGGACCTAGCCGGGGTCTACGACCTTTCAGCTATAGAGGCATGGCTGGGGTCCTGGCTTGCTTGGGCGGGAGTGCGCACGTTTGCCGATCTGCGGTACCGGCCCGGCGAGCGGCACCCGCCGGGTGTCGCCCATCGAGTCGGGATCTGTGTGAGCATGTGGCGGAGCGATCGGCCATATCCGCGGCCGTGTGATGCGGAGGAACTTACGGCTCCACAGTTCGTTCACCGTGCGTTCCGCTGGGCATTCTTTGGTCGCCAGTTTCCTTTCCGAAAGTTTCACCAGTTATGGGTTCCCGACACGGTGGCCGATCATCTGCCGTGGCTAACGGATGTGATTGATGAGCACAGCCCGGCATGGTGGGCCCGGATCTCGATGAGCCAGTGGCCAGCCTGCGTTCCCACCGTGTTGCAGGATCCGGAGACTCTTCAGCTGGTGTTCTTAGCTGACGGTGGTCATATCGACAATCAACCCAGCCTGTTCAATACTGGGCGGCGGCCGGCCTTCCCCCTGGTGAATCCGCGCCTGGCCCAAAACTGGCGACAACTGGGCAGGCCGCAACATTCTCGGGATGTACGAAGGATGCCCTTCGGCACCGTGATTCGGTTGCCACGGACACCTGAGACCGCCTGCGGTGCGCTGGCCGGCGCGAGGTTAACCTGGTCTGATCGGGATGCCATGTGGGAACGTGGAGTGGTTCAAGGGCGAGAGCACCTTGGTCCAGCGATTGCCGAGCTCCTGGAGCGCCCCAATACAGCCGACTATTTCTCGGTTGAGGTCCCGGGTCTGCACGGTTTTCAAGCGATTGCCGCTATCCGTCGACCGCACACTAAGCGAATCTTCGCGAGACGAAGCTAGTATCGATCTAGTGTCGAGCTAGTACGGCCGTGGCGAGGTTTTATGATGACGGTGATTTCACAGCCGTTGCTGGTGTTCAGTACCTCATCGCGAATCTGATTGACCGGAGGGAGCAGGGTGGGATGAGCGCAGTGGTGACGGCAGTCAGCCGAAGCGCGACGCACACATTCAGCAAGTCGAACTTGCCTGGCATTCAGCTCCTGACCGGTCTGGGTGTCAACGGTGATGCCCACCTGGGTGAGACGGTTAAGCATCGCTCGCGGGTGGCTCGTGACCCAAATCAGCCCAACCTGCGGCAGGTGCATCTGATTCACGCCGAACTGCATGATGAGCTACGGGCCCTCGGCTTCGTCGTAACGGCCGGCCAGATGGGGGAGAACGTCACTACGCGCGGCGTTGACCTGCTCGGGCTATTGACTGGCACCCGGCTTCACCTGGGTGATACTGCGGTGGTCGAGGTAACCGGCCTGCGTAATCCCTGTGTGCAGCTGAACCACTTTCAGGCGGGTCTAATGAAGGCGGTATTAGGGCGCGATGAGAACGGCAACGTCATCCGCAAGGCCGGCATCATGAGCATTGTCCTCGCTGATGGCGAAGTACGTCCTGGCGATCCGATCCGCGTCGAGCTACCACCGGAGCCATGGTGCCCGCTCATCCCCGTGTGAGTTAGAACTCCCGCTAGCCACACTGTTACTGTGCCGCGTTTGTAACGAGCTCCGCGCCGGTGGCCTGCTCACTGTCCAGGACAATCGTCGCAGCGCTCAACCAGCCTCTGCCTCAGTGCCTTCATCTGCGTCTTCCCGATAGTCGGAATCGATGTTGTCGATCTGGGTATCCGGCTGGTAATCGGGGTCGAGCCGGACAAGGTCCCATTCGTTGATCCAGGCGCGGACGTACTGACGCATCCGGGTAGCTCCCAGCCGCTCAAGCCCGGCAACGTCAGGTGGCTCCCAGTCGAACGCGGAACCGTGCAGCTCTTTGAGCCGCAGGTATGCCCGGTCTAGCTCCTCGGCATCGGGCGGGGTAAGCAGACTCATCTGCTCATCGATGATGGTCATGCCAGCCTCGGCGTGCGAGGCAAGTTCAGCGGCCTCTGGTGTTTCCCGGGCTCGCAGTTTGGCGGGTACCATCACCCGATCGTTCTTCCCCGAAAGCACCGCGGCTTCGAAGTCGTCGGTCATCGCCAGGACCGCCGCAATGGGCAGGTTCGGCGCACCATGATCGCCACGCACCCAACGTGCCAACTCGGCATATGATTTAGCCCGCTGCAGCAGCGAATACCGCCCGATCAGCTCAGTCTCGTCGAACAGAATCAGCCACCCCGCGTGACCCGCGGTGGCAAGGAGCTTGGCGGTGAACGCAAGCCGCTGCCTTCCCAGCTCCCGAGCCGGCACGGGTGGGAGCACCACCGGATGCTCGCCGATCCCTTTAAGTCGGCGACGAAACTCTGGCACAGCAATGGGATCTCCAGCCCAGAAACGCACCAGCGTGTCAGCGTACTCGGCGTCGTGCTCTCGAACCCGGGCAAACAGCAGCAAAGAAGCCGGGAAACGCTGGTTGAGGCCAGCTCCCATGCCACTGCTCCACCGCAGCAACTCGGCATATTGCGGTCCGTCGAGGTCAAGTTCGGCCGCGGCTTCGGCGATTGCACTGCCGTTGCTGCCCATGGCGGTTGCCGTGTCGGCGGCTGCTCGGTACACCTTGACCGGATCATGCAGCGGTGTTTCCTTGCTGATCACAACTCGGCTGACGACGAAGCCGTCATCTAGAGCCAGTTTGGTGAGGTGCTCCAGCAGGTGGCTTTTCCCCGAACCAAACCCACCGCCGACCAGCATGCCAGCAGCAGAACCCTCGCGGGTAGCCTCGAGTAGGCCCAAAAAGTCGTCCTCGATCTCGGTCTGACCACTACCCAAGGCCGCCACCGCATCCAGACTGGGGACCCCAGCCCGCAGCGCCTCCACAGCGCGTCGACCCGCCACAACGGGGTCACTGCGGCCATTTGCGCCCGGTCGGTCGGCAGCATGCCTGGCTGTGCTCATCGGATTGCCTCCAGTCGCACACCGAGCCGGACGAGTGCGGCGTAGGGGTTGGGCCGACGCCGATCGCGAACCTCGTCGGCGACTCGTAGCTGTAAAGCGGTGTATGCCGGCAGCCCTCGCGCCTCATCGGTGAGCATCTCCGGCGGCAGCAGCACAGCAACGAACACTCCTTCAAACTCATCGGCGGCATCGATGAGCTGGCGCAGCACCTCGTAGCTGTCCAGCGCGGCGGCTTTTGAGTAGTAGAAGCCGTCGCGGATCCCTGCCGGTGGACGGCGAGTGACCGTTAGACGTTCCAGATCTAGCACAAGCACCAGCCCTTCCCGGCCGGCGCGGCGCAGCCAGCGGGCCAAGGAAACAAGCAACGGGCGAGCGTTATGCCGAGCTATCCGGGCATACAGCGACACGCCCCGCAGCTGTGCGGCCGGAACCCGCTCCCCCCGCAGCCAGCTACACACCGTTGCCTGCTCGGTGCTGTCGACATCACCGCGCCCCACACACACTTGGCATAGTCGCAGCATCGCCACCCGAAACTCATGACTCATGCCCGTGTCAGCCAGCACTGTCTGCTCAAGCGCCCGCCGAATACTGCGATACAACTCTGCCGGGTTGACCTCGTGATATCCAGCGACCGCCACCACATCTAGCTCTGTGCCCTGCGGCGGGAAACCGATGTCGGTGTAGGTACGTCGGACAACGTCGCAGGCCAGCGCTGACCAGTCGATCTGCCGAGCGATCGCGGTGAACAGCTGATCCACCAGATGAATCTTGGTCTCGGTGGCGTCGATGCCGACGTAAATAAAACCATCGGACGCCGCGGCAAGACCGTCGGTGAAGCGGCGTGCCACCTCAGCATCACCAGGCACCACCAGCTTGACGGCCGCGCCACCGCGGGCAACATAGTCGCGTAAGTACTCCTTGGCCAGGAACTCTAAATACTCGCCGACCCCGAGAGTGGCGCCGCCGCTGGGCAGTTGTGCGCGCTCGACCGAGGTATTCATCAGCGCGGTCCTTGGTCGCTTTCGGTAGTAAACGCGATGCCCCAGTAGCGCTGCTGTTGTCCGCTGCGGGCTACGGTGCTCAGCACACCCGCGCCTTTAGTCCCGGTGCTCGCCGACCAGCGCAGCTGACGGCCGCTGCGGGAACTTGCGGTAACGCCGCTCTGGTCGAGCAGGTATAGGTCGCGGGCGAACTCCTGCTTGGTGTACTCGCGGGATTGACCCGGCAGCATTGTCAGCACGGACCACACGTCAGTCAGCCGAACCACGGCGTCGCGCTGTTTGCTCTCGCTCGCCACAACCAGCTCGTATGCCGAACGCACACTATCTAGAAAGGGCTCCGGACGGAACCGGGGCGCCTTTTGCTGTGTAGCTGATAGCAACCCGACCAGCACCGATGGGCGGAGTCTCCGCTCCCGCACCCGGTCGACCTCAACTGCGGCTTCATTCGGCAAAACTCGCACCAACGACGGATAGCACAGCAACCGTTCGTCTTCTTCGAACATCGCCACCCCGGCTGCCGCGGCAGCCGCCATCAGCTCTTTGGCGTAGCTGCCGCAGGAGAGGTACTCCTGCTCGTCAAAGTCGAAGTTCTTCCGCAGCTCTCGGACACTCTGGGCAAGTTGTTCGCCTAGCGAGGATGCCGCTTGTAGCGCCCGACGGAGGTCGCGAGCCTGGCCGGCTTTAGCCGAGGTGCGGGCTTTTCGCAGCTCTTTGGTGAGCGCCGCCGCCGATTTGAGCGCGGCGTCAGTGTCTCGCTCAGTTGCCGTTAAAGCCGCTTCTAGGGTCGCTTCTCCTGCCATGTAATTCCCTTCAATGGTGACTGGCTACCAGCCGACCGCCTACGTGTACTTCGCTAGGCCATCGCATAGCAAAGACTAAACGTGCGGTAAGACTAAATCCGCCATACATTCTCACACCTTGGTGTGAGCTCGGACAGACCGCCCCGGATGGGTGGGGTGGGAGCTGGTGCAAGCACCACCAATGACCTATTTTTTTAGTGGGCCGGACGGGTTCCTCCGGCCGCCCCGCCAAATCCTTTGTGGCCAGAATTCCTCACCGCTACTGTTTGAATCGCTGCTGTTGGAACCGCCGGCCTGCTAAGGGGCGTAGTTACCCATTGAGGTTCGATGATCCGGTCTAGAGACGTCTTCGGTCCCAACGGATGCTCGTCCCCGGCAACGCCCGGCACGAGAACTGCGTCAGCCAGATTTTCTCGAACGACGGGATGTTCGACCGTACCGACCGCAGCTATCGTGACTCCGTTGCCACTTGGATCCGGTATCTTTCGGGCAGCCCTCAGCGCGGGAGCCCCCACGGCCAGTACAGCCGAAGGCCTCAGTTCGCCGAAAGTATGGGGAGTGGTTACCCTCTCCGCCACCAATTCCTCCGTAAGGCGCGGGCCGTCGAAGGTGCTATTGCTTGATACGCACCACACATAGCTGTCGGGAATACGTGAAGATTCCTGTTGCCCAACGCAACCATCTGCAGTGCCGAGTGGATCGAATCGAGAGTTAAGCACCAGCACCTGGCTACGGGACCCGGAGGGATCATCGGCATGCACAACGCCGATAATCCGCAGTGGCCTATCCGCAGCCGGGGATTCGAACGACACAAGGTGGCTGCTGTTTTGTTGGAGTCGGCTTTTCGACTGAGCGGTCACATATGCCCGAGTGAGCGCGACGTGATCGGCGCTCACCCAGCCGTTATTGATCGCCTCCTGTACCGCATCGGTGTTGTTCAGCCACTCCTGAGCGGCGAATAGTGCTGCGATAGTGCGTATGGCCGGTGGCGTGCCGGGCAGCATGGCCAGCTCTCGGGAGACGGGAGTGTTTCCGAACAATAGCGGAGTACCGCCAACGGCAGCCCGCAAGCGTTCCACGACACTAGCAGTTAAAGCGGACTCCGGAAGTGCCTGACGCTCCCCGAGCGCCGTTTGCCAGAACCCGGCCCGGACAGCCGGCAGGTAGGCTCGGCTGCCCTCGGGGTCTGGGGTCTCGCTCGTAAAGCGGGGATGGGTGCCGTTGAATCCATCGACGTATCCGATGTCGTTTGGTGTTGCTTGGGCGGAAAATTCCGCAACTGAGCGCGATGGGGTTCCGGCCGCATCCATGGTGGGATTACGTCTCGGATCCTCTTCGCCGGCCAGCAGACCCGCCCCATACGCGCTGCCGTCGTTCCAGTCGTATTCGTTTAGTCGGGTGGCCACCGCCACGCTGTCCCGCACCGATCTCATGAGCGCGCGGGTGCAGTCACTTATTACTTGTGATCTTGCGGTGGGATCGGTGAGCAGAGCACGGACGTGACTCGGGTATAGAGTGCCGATGCGTTGACCTACCATGGTGCTGTCGTAAGTCTCACTCGGCCCGCCGTTTGTGGTGCGTAGTTGCCGTCCGGCTGCGGCGGCAAGCGCGCTCAGGTACTCGGGAGCGATCTGCAGTGGAGCCCGGTCCTGGCTTAGCCCTAGCGGGACTTGCGGCGTTGGAGCCAGTTCGGTAGCTGGCTCGGATTGTTGCGGTGTCGCGTCTGCCAGGGGCGGCCCAAGCGGCAGCAGTTGCCCGCCGCGGCGGAGTATTTCATTGCGAATATGCTCGGCTACGTTGGATTCGAAGGCCGTCTCCGAAAGCCGCACGGTGAGAGGTTTGCCCGCTAGCGCGGGGTCATCCAGCAGGCTCGTCACGTCGGCGGGGGAATGGAATGCTCCGGGCGCAAGACTCACGACTACGTGTGTCGTGTCATTCGGAGTACTTGCGCCTTCAAGCGCTGTAGCTGCCGCGTGCAGCAGCTGGGCGTAGGTATCTTCCAATGAGTGCGAATCTGGGGTGGTAATGGTCAACATGATTCGGTCTCGTTGCGCGGGGTCGGAGTCGGCTAGCACGCACCAGCCAGGACGCAGCCGTGGAACAACATAGTTCGGGTGCTCGGCTAACCAATCGATGGCGTTGATCTCGCGATAGCCGTAGGGGCGGATTTGCGCTCGGTTCCCCATGGCGTTACGTGTGGCCTCGGCGCGAATAGGCCAAGGGATCCCCGTGGTGCCGGCTACGGCCTCCGGGTCCCCGATAAAGTCCGTGCGCTCGGCCTGGTTTAACGCACGCCATGCCGGTTCCGCCACGTGCGGTGGGATGGGATTATCGGGGCTAGCGCGCAACACCACTATCGGGCTAGGGGCGGTGTTGTACCTTTCCGGATCTATTGAGTAAGTGTGGAGCCATAACCCGCCGTAACCCTGATCGTAGAGTTCTCTGAGCGTCTCAGGGTCTGCGTAGACATGAATCCGCGTTGTGTCGGTGGCGCCGAGATCGGCTGCGACCTCGAGTAGCTGCGAGGTCGCAAGGTTGAGCCTGTTTCCCGGTTGCTGAGATGTCAGGTAGGCAATGGTGATGTCGGGCGAGCCCGGCACGTGTAGCCAGTCCAACACGTTGTGTGCTGTTCGTAGCGACCGCGTCGGGATGCGAGCCGAGTCTTGGAAAGCACCGGCGAATACATGAACATTCCGGGTGTCTTGGCTGGCGAGGCCGCTGGCCAAGACGGTTCCCAACCCGTAGCCGCCGTCTACGAGCAGCCGGTCACTGCGTGCGAAACGGTCCAGGAGGTTCCCTAGCTCGTTGGAATGGGAAGTGCCGGGCAAGGATGGCCTGGCGCTCACGTCGTAGCCTTTCGAGCACGGCTTGGGTGTGCGTTACGGCAGGCGGATTCGGCATGCTCACTGACAAGCCTCTTTCGAGCGATTAGCGATTAGGCAGTAAGCCTAACTTTTCTGGTGATGCCGCGTGAACGATACCGCCGAACTACCGTGCCCGAAACCGCCTTAGCCGCAAGCTGCTAGCCACCACGAAGACCGACGAGAACGGCAACGTCATCCGCAAGGCCGGCATCATGAGTATTGTCCTCACTGGTGGCGAAGTACGTCCTGGCGATCCGATCCGCGTCGAGCTACCAGCGGAGCCATGGCACCCACTCATCCCCGTGTGAACAACCAATGGAACCAAAGCCCAGCTCAAGCTCGCCAATTTACTTACCGAGCTCGATCCATCTGGGTACTGGAGCGGTCTTCGACGGTCGCTACGCCAGAGGGGGAAGTATATTGGCTTTGCGAGGAACACGCACGTATCTTCCTGAGGTGATTTGTTGAACCTCGTCGGTTCCGAGTAGTGACCTTATCGCTAACGGAACGAACTTCTCCTGGGAATCAGTTCTGGCTCTATCGGGGCACGAAAGCCGCCTTTTTCTGAGTCTCCAGAAAGTCGGCGCATCACGCAGGCGGACGCCTGCCGGGCCATTTCTTCGAGGTCTTGCCTGACTGTAGTAAGTTGCGGATAGACCCAATTCGCCAAGTGGATATCGTCGTATCCGATTACTACAATGTCCTCCGGTATCCGCACTCCAACGCTTAGCAATACCTGCATAACAGCGATCGCCATTAGATCGTTCGCTGCTACTACAGCCTGTGGTAGCTTTGCTAAGTGCAAAATAGCTTGCCCTGCCTCACGTCCGGATTCGAACGTAAAATCACCAGCAAAAGATGCTGAGAGCCTTCCATTTCCAAGTTCAGGCCAATACCGCTCAAACGCCTGATTTCGTACACGGCCCACCTCTGTCGACAGGGGTCCTGCTACATAGGCCACCTCTGAAACATCTATTGCTATAAGATGTTGAACCACGAGTTTCATACCAAATGAATTATCTGCCAGTACCTGGTCGAGAGGCCGCGACGCGAAGCCTTCCGGAATCTCCCGGTCGATTACTACGATCGGCAAGTTCAACGAAAAAACATCTTCAAAGTTGTCCAGGTTGTCGCCACTAGGTATGTACACAAGAGCGGATATTGAAGCTCGTTCCCACTGCTGCCTAATCCACTGAATGTAGTCTCGCTCGTTCGCGGCACTACTATCGGAATCAAATAGAACCAACCCCATGGACGCGAGGCTCAATTCTCGCTGCACCAACTGCGCCAACCGCGAAAAAAATTGGTTACCACCGTCCGGAATAAGCATACCAACGAGCGGTAGTCCTCCCATCAGTTGCCTCCTCCCCAATTTGGCATTTTTTCCAAAATGGTCGCCACAAACTCTCTGCATGACCGAACATCTCCGACCACGGTTGCGACCGCACTGAGTGATTCGGCCGCCCAGGGCGGACACATCGCGATGTCAGCCAGCAGCGCCATTCCGACATCATTAGACCCATCTCCAAGCACGATCAGGGGCGCAGAGCCAGAGTATCTTCCGGAACCAAGTAGCTTTGCAAGTGCAACTCCCTTATCCGCGTCTGTTGCCGACACCTCACACCACCACAAATCTTCCTCGATCCTAATTTCGTCGAACACTCTAACGCGCGTACCGGTTCCATTACCCCCGCTCGTGCTGAGATGTGCACCAGCGCGTTCGCATTTCGCCCTCGACCCGAGAATCCCGACCGACAGCGCACCCGAACCTCCCAATCCCAGATCTCCGCGACCGCGCTCGACGCACGTACGACCCTGTAAAATCTGCGATAGGAACGGTCTATGAAGCGGGGCTAGGGCAACGTCCACCGCTAAGTGGGCCCTCTCGTCGTAGAAGACAAATAAGCTCGAGTCGGACAGTTCGATATCCCCAAACCGTTGAATAACTTGCGCGGGTTGGTTCAAAACTGCCCGACACAGGACATGGTGGTTGTATTTTGCTTCACTGAATGATATTGCGCCGTCAGAGCATATGAAAAATGACGCAATTTCATACCCTTTGGGTAGCACCTGGGCGACAGACGGTAATGACCGGGCGCTAGCCAATCCAAGTAGCACTCCGCGTCGGACAAGATCTTTGAATAGTGCGCGACATTCAAAAGTTTCTTCGTCGCCAGCGTCGACCAAGGTGCGATCGATATCTGCTACTATCATCATATTTAGTCACCTCCTCAATCGCTTTGATTCCGAGCTCCTTGAGGTTTCCGAGTATGTTCAGACAGGGTTTCTGATTTTTTGAGGTCCGCCTGGAGGGTTGCTGTTTTACTTGATCTTATGCTGTGGAGTATAGGCTTGCGGGGGTACGGCAATCAAGTGATTGGTGTCGGCGTTTGTTGTTGTAAAACTGGAAATAGTTTCCTATCCCGATGTTAGCTTCGTTGATATCCTGATAGGAGGTTAATAAACGTTTTCGTATTTCACGGAGCGCCATAGACATTCGGTGAAAATAGTGTCCATGCACCTGCCTTTACCATCCATGCTGCTGGCGACTCCGTTAGCCATCAACTTTTTGGTGAAGTTTTGGTCAGTGAACTGGCTGCCTTGATCAGTATTGGAGATTTCTGGTATTGCAGCATGAAGGCCCAATGCCACTTAGCTAAGGGTGTTTTTGCAGTTCAGTGGCGTGGGTGGCGGTCTGCCTGAGTGGCTTTGGTTGGGTTCGCACGTGTCGTTGCGGGTTGGTCCTGTGGGGTGGTTTAGCGTCGGCTGGTGACGTTGAGTGTTGGACCTGTGCCGTTGGTTGACCTGATTTCGCTTGGTGTGCTGACGGGTTCGGTGCCGCGCGATGCCGTCGAGGGGGCGATCGCCAAGCACGGGCGCCAGGCCAAGCGTGGCGGCGGGTCGTTGCCGCCGCACGTGATGATGTACTACGTGTCGGCGTTGGCGCTGTTCGCGGACCTTGACTATGAGGGTGTGATGCGGAAGATGGCGGAACCGATGCAACGACTGGGGAATTGGGATCCGTCGTGGAAGCTGCCGACCTCGGGTGGGATCACCCAGGCTCGGCAACGGTTGGGGTATGAGCCGGTGAAGGAGCTGTTCGAGCGGATCGCGGTCCCGGTGTCGGAGTTGTTGACGCCGAACGCGTTCCGCGCGGGCCGGCGGCTGGTGTCGATCGATGGGATGGTGTTCGACCTGCCCGACACCGACGCCAACGCCAACGAATTTGGCACACCCAGTGGTGGAGCGTTCCCGCAGGCACGGATGGTCAACATCACCGATGTGTAGTTCACACGTGAGCTTGAACGTGTGGATCGGGCCGGTCGTGGGCAAGGGCACCGGGGAGCGGTCGGCGGCCGGAGAGTTGCTGTGGTCGCTGGAGCCCGGCCAGATGCTACTCGCCGACCAGGGCTTCTACAGCTTCCAGCTGTAGTGCCGGGCCGCCGATACCGGTGCCGACCTGCTGTGGCGACTCGGCGACATCATGGAGCTTCCGGTGGTGTCATCCTGTGGGGACGGCTCCTACCTGACGTTACTGTTGGCTCCCGGCGCCCGCCCCGCCGCGCGGGCCGACTTGCTGGCCCGCGCGCGAGCCGGTGATGATCTCACCGAGCAAGCCCATCTTCTCCGGTGGGCGCGGGTGATCGAGTACGAGGTCCCCGACCGGGGCAGTGGGGATTTGATCTGCCTGCTCACCACGATCCTCGACCCGCGTGAGGCACCTGCGAGCCTGCTCGCCGAAACCTATCATCGCAGGTGGGAGCATGAAGTGGCCAACAAGGAGATCAAGAACCAGCTCCGCGGCCCAGGGAAGATCCTGCGATCAAAGACCCCCGACATGGTCTGACAAGAACTCTACGGCTACACCATCGCCCACTACGCCGTCTGCGCGTTGATCTGCCGGGCCGCCACCGAAACCGGCATCGACTCCCGCCGCGTCAAGTTCACCAACACCGTCCGCATCGTCTGTGATCGCATCGACGACCCAGGCGCTTTTCCCCTGACCACCAAACCCGCCTACGCACCGAACTCGTCTCCGAGATCACCGCCAAACGCAACCTCAACCCGCTGCGTCACCGTTCCTACCCCCGCGTCGTCAAACGCGCCAGACACAACAGCTACCTCGTGAAACGCAACGGTGACAAGGGAACCCGCCACACGGGACCGGTAGCAATCCGCCTCGCCAACCACAGCTTCATCAACTCACCACCAGCCAATCAACCACAAAAACCGGAGATCACAGCCTGAGGGGTATTTAGTTTTCCGGACAGGTTATTTTATGTTTTTTCGGTATTCGTTTTCGATGTGTTGTGGTGTTTGGTAGCCGAGGCGTGAGTGGAGTCGTTGCCGATTGTAGAACACTTCGATGTATTCGGCGATTCCG
>JBBSOC010000055.1:0-14517 GCA_038260095.1 Mycobacteriales bacterium
GCCGACTACCAACATGGTGCCGTAATCGTTAGCGAATAGTCGCAGCGCAGCAGCGAGTTCATCTGGGCCTAGTGGATACACCGCACCATGGGAACCGATCAGGGGCAGCCCGGCGATGGGTAATACCGCAAGCGGTATCCGCGCATGCTGCGACAGATACCGCAAATGCTCACTCATCTCGGCCGGCCCAGTGGCGCAGTTGAGGCCGATCGCGTCGATTCCTAACGGCTCTAACGCCGTAAGCGCGGCCCCAATCTCACTACCCAGCAGCATGGTCCCGGTGGTTTCAACAGTGACTGTGCACAACACAGGTACCGTTGCGCCCACTTGTGACATGGCGTGCTGCGCGCCAATGATCGCGGCCTTCGCCTGCAGGAGGTCTTGACAGGTTTCCACCAACACAGCGTCGACGCCGCCATCGAGCATCCCGATCACCTGCTGGGTGTAGGCATCACGCAGTGTGGTGAATGGCGCATGCCCCAGCGTCGGCAGCTTTGTTCCTGGGCCCATTGAACCCAGCACCCACCGCGGGCGCTGTGGGGTGGCGGCGGCGTCCGCGGCGTTCCGAGCAAGCTGCGCACCAGCTCGGGCCAGCTCGCCTATGCGATCAACGATGTCGTACTCGGCGAAGTTCGCGAAGTTTGTGCCGAAAGTATTCGTTTCAATCGCGTCAGCGCCGGCATCTAAATAGGACTCGTGCACCCATGTAACTACGTCAGGCCGAGTGACGTTGAGGATTTCATTGCAGCCCTCTAGGCCGGAAAAATCGTCGAGCTCCAGGTTACGGCTTTGCAGCATGGTGCCCATCGCACCATCGACCACTACCACCCGGCGGCTAAGCGCCTCCAGTAAAGACGACGAATTAGCAACAATGCCAGCGGAAGAATCGGAGCCCATCCCCCAAGGTTACTGATCGGATTTGGCGACACCGTAGGCTAGGCGGCGTGAACAGGTTCGACGTGCTACCCACTTTGCGCTCCCCCGTTGCGGTCGCGGCATTCACTGGCTGGAACGACGCCGGTGAGGCCGCGAGCGGTGTCTTGCAACATCTGGCCGAGCAGTGGGGTCTCAAACCCATCGCCGCGCTCGATCCTGATGCGTACTACGACTTTCAAGTCAATCGACCCAATTTGACGCTGGATGAGAGTGGCAGCCAGAAGGCTATCGAGTGGTCTACCACGAAGGTGTCTTACTGCTCGCCGCCAGGTGCCGAGCGCGACATTGTGCTCATCCAAGGCATTGAACCCAACCTCAGGTGGCGAAGCTTCTGCAAAGAGCTCATCGACCTGTGTAGTGCGCTTGAGGTGGACCGCACGGTGATTCTAGGAGCACTTCTGTCGGATACCCCGCATACACGCCCCGTGCCTATCATCGGCTCGGCGACCGATTCGGCTATGCTCAAACCCTACGAGCTAGAGCTATCGCGATACGAAGGACCGACCGGAATCGTTGGTGTGTTGCAGTCGGCTTTCGCTCGGGCGAACGAACCTGCAATGTCACTGTGGGCGCAAGTACCGCATTACATCAATCAACCCCCATGCCCCAAAGCGACGCTTGCTCTACTTAACCGGCTCGAAGACATTCTGGATCTGCGGATTCCGGTTGGAGAGCTTCCGGAGGAGGCGGCGGAATGGGAATCGACGGTGAACGAAGCCGCCAGCGACGACACTGAAATGCTCGAATACATCAACACACTTGAGCAACGTGAAGGTGAACCACGCTTCATGCACGCCAGCGGCGAGGAGCTCGCGGCTGAGTTCGAGAAGTTTCTGCGTCGCCCCGGTGCACAACCAGAATAGAAAACGGAGCGTGTCAATGTCGTACGGTGAAAACCGGGTAGCTGTGCTCGGTTTAGGCGGCACCATCGCGACGGTACCTAGTGCGGACGGCACAGCTGTTCCGGCACTGTCACCGACTGAGCTGGTGTCCGTAGTACCCGGCCTTGCCGAACTCGGCGTGACACTGGAGACCTCTGAAGTACGCCGGCTCCCCAGCCCCTCACTGGGCTTCGCCGACATAGAGGCGGTGCTTACGGCCGCCAGAGAGCGGATTGCGGACGGCTGCGTCGGAGTGGTAGTTACCCAAGGCACCGACAGCATTGAAGAGGTGGCCTACGCGCTGGACCTTCGCTACGATCGGCCGGAGCCGATTGTGGTGACCGGCGCGATGCGTTTCCCTACCGAAGCTGGGGCGGACGGACCAGCGAACTTACTGGCCGCGGTATCGGTAGCAGCCAGTCCGCATGCGCGCGAGCTTGGGGTACTGGTCACGTTGGCCGATGAGATCCATGCCGCTCGGTATGTGCGAAAAACCCATCCCACTAGCCTCACCACGTTCCAGTCTCCCGACGCCGGTCCACTGGGCTACCTTGTGGAAGGAGAACCGCGGCTGCTGGGACGTATCCCTGCTCGTATGGTGTTGCCTGCGGCGCGGAGAGCGACCTCTCCGCGGGTCTGCTTGCTGCAGATTTCCCTGGATGACGACGGATACTTGCTCGACCGTATTGACAAGCACGTGGACGGCGTAGTGGTGGCGGCCTTCGGTGGGGGGAACGTTCCGGCAGCGCTAGTGCCGCGCTTGACTGAGCTCGCTGAAACTATTCCGATTGTGCTCAGCTCCCGCGTCGGAGCAGGTACTGTACTGGCGGCTACCTATAGCTATCCTGGCTCGGCGCAGGATCTGCTGAAACAAGGTCTGATTAACGCGGGTTTTTTGCATCCGATCAAGGCACGAATTCTACTACGCGGGTTGCTTTGCGTGGACGCCGATCACGATGACATTGCCGCAGCCTTCACCGCGGCGGGTGGCTGCGGCAATACGGCGGCATGGCCCTGGCCTCAAACGGCCACTGATGCGCTGGAGCATTGAACAGCCGCGCATTTGTGGCTATTCAATCGTGTTGACGACTCTCGCCGGCTCCGGTGCATCCCTGAGGAGAACCTACGGCTACTCCGGCTCCGAGCAGGGCCTGCTCGCCCGAGGCCTCATCAGCACCGAGCTGCTCGATCCCCTGAAGGCACGAATACTGCTTCGTTATGTAACTTTGGTGGCTTATGCGACCAAACTGGTGAGTGGTTGTATTCCCCCATTTATTGATTTGTGTCTGAACCGATGTTTAACTTCGAGATGACGAACAACCGGACGGAAGACCTGGCTCCTTCTCCGTACAAGGATTCCTTCGATGCACCGAGCACCCGACTGGCGTCGGGTAGCGGCGCGTCACCTCCATCGAACATTCATGCAGACATGGCAGAGAGGACACCCAGATGTGCGGAATTACCGGCTGGGTCTCGTTCGATCGGGACCTGACTCGACACCAGACGGACCTCGACGCGATGACAACGACGATGGCCTGTCGAGGGCCGGACGCCGAGGGCAGCTGGCTTGATCACCATGTGGCATTGGGTCACCGCAGACTGGCGATAATCGACCTCGAGGGTGGCGCGCAGCCGATGTCGGTGAAGACCGACGAGGGCACGGTGGCAATCGTCTACAGCGGGGAGGTCTACAACTTCGCCGAGTTACGCGACGAGTTGCGCCGCCGGGGCCATCAGTTCCGGAGCCGGAGCGATACCGAGGTGGTGCTGCGCGGTTACCTGGAGTGGGATGAGGCGGTCGCCGAACGGCTAAACGGCATGTACGCATTCGCCATCTGGGATACCAGAATGGAAAAGCTCGTCATGATTCGCGACCGGATGGGCATAAAGCCGTTCTACTTGTACCCAACCGCCGACGGAGCGTTATTCGGCTCCGAGCCCAAGGCAATCCTGGCCAACCCGCTCGCGGAGCGCGCTGTCGACTTGGACGGCATGCGCGAGCTGTTCAGCTTCACCAAGACACCGGGCCACGCGGTTTGGTATGGGATGCGCGAGGTGCTACCGGGCACCGTGGTCACCGTAGGCCGGGACGGCATACGCGAACACACCTACTGGTCGTTACACACCCGCCCGCACACCGACGATCAACAGACCAGCGTCGACACCGTCCGCTCGCTGCTTGACGACATTGTGACCCGCCAGCTCGTCGCCGACGTTCCACGCTGCGTACTACTTTCCGGCGGCCTGGACTCCAGCGCGATCACCGCGTTAGCCGCTGCCCAGCTCGGCAAGCGCAACGAGCAAGTCCGCAGCTTCGCGGTGGACTTCGCCGGGCAAACGGAAAATTTCACCCCCGATCACCTACGCGGCACTCCGGACACCCCTTATGCGCATGAGCTGGCCGCCTATGTCGGTTCGAGGCACCAGGATATTGTGCTAAACGACACGACGTTGGCCGACCCGGCGATCCGCCGCGCAGTGGTCACCGCGCGGGATCTTCCCGGCGGTGCGATGGGCGATATGGACGCCTCGCTGTACCTGCTGTTCAAGGGCATTCGGGAACACTCCACGGTTGCCTTATCCGGGGAGTCCGCCGACGAGATCTTCGGCGGCTATAGCTGGTTTTTCGACCCCGAGGTGCAAACCACGGACAATTTTCCGTGGCTCACCTTCCTGCAGTCCCGTCAGCCAATTCCCGTTCTAGACCTGCTCCGGGACGATCTGACTACCGCGCTCGACCTGCCGGGCTACGTGCACGACAGGTATGCCAGCGCGGTTTCCGAGGTCGAACCTGGCGACGCCGAGACTGAGCAGGAGCGACGGATGCGAGTGATCTGCTATCTGCACCTGACCCGGTTCGTCCGGATGCTACTGGACCGCAAGGACCGGATGAGCATGGCCGTTGGTCTGGAGGTTCGGGTGCCATTCTGCGACCACCGACTCGTTGAGTACGTTTACAACACTCCGTGGGCGCTCAAAACCTTCGACGGCCGGGAGAAAAGCCTGCTTCGAGCCGCCACCGCTAACATACTGCCCCAGTCGGTGCTGCAACGGGTGAAAAGCCCATACCCCTCTACTCAAGACCCACGCTACGCCGTGGCCCTCCAGCAACAGGCCAAGGAACTGCTTTCCACGTCACAAGAGCCGTTGTTCGAGCTAGTCGACCGCCAGTGGATAGAAAACGCTGTGCAGCAAGACCCAATCACCATACCCATCAGTGTCCGCAACAGCATCGAAATGGCACTCGACCTAAATACCTGGCTGGACATCTACCGTCCTCGGCTCCGACTGCCCTGAGGAGTTCCCCAACGACGCTCTACGACCTATCCCCGCTTCGCACATATCCGTGAGGTCAGCTAGGGCTGCATCGCCGCGACCTTCGCCGCCGTCGAGCCAGAACCCGTAGGGCTCGTTCGGATTCCCGCGAGGAGCCGCTAGCGCACGCCCAACAGGGCATCGATCGCCGAAGCCGCAACCATCGATGGTTGCGGCTCACTTGTGTCGCCGGGAATCAAAGCCACCATCACCGCATCCGCCCACAGGTCTACGGCGCGCAGCGCGCCGGGAGTATCCAGGTCATCGGCGAGCCGCGATCGCAGCTCGGCCAGCAGTGGCGCCACGGCAACGCTGTCTACCGCCGGAGAGGCCGCCGCGGCGCGCCAGCGGTTCAGCCGCTGCTCCGCCAGCGCGAGATCTTTGCTCTCCCACTCGCGATAGCCACGGTAGTGCCGACCGAACAGCGCGAGCCGAACCGCGGAGGGATCGTTCCCGTCTGAGATTAGCCGCGAGGCGAAGACCAGGTTTCCCTTACTCTTGGACATCTTCTCGCCGTCCCAACCCACCAGACCGGCGTGCACGTAGCTGCGCGCGAACGGCGCATCGCCGGCGGCGACCTCGGCATGAGCGGCCGACATCTCATGGTGCGGGAAAAGTAGGTCTTCCCCACCGCCTTGCACATGGATCTGCATGCCAAGATGCTTCACGGCGATGACTGAGCATTCGATGTGCCAACCCGGCCGCCCAGGGCCCATGGGTGAGGGCCACGAGGGCTCCCCCTCCCGTGCGCCGCGCCACAGCAGCGGGTCGAGCGGACCGCGTTTGCCATCCCGGTTGGGGTCCCCACCACGTTCGGTGAATAACGCCAGCATCTGGGCTTCATCCAGGCCGGATTCATAGCCGAAATCGGGCGCCGAAGCCAGGTCGAAGTAGATGTCATCCATGCCGTCGGGGAGACGGTATGCGGCCCCGTCGGCTAGTAGCTTGTCCACCGTCTCCACGACGTCGGACATCGATTCCACCACACCGATGTAGCTCTCTGGGGGAATCACCGACAGCGCCGCCATATCGGCGGCGAAGCGTCGGGTCTCACGGTGCGCCAGCTGCGCCCAATCTTCATTGTCGCGGTTGGCCCGTTTCAGCAGCGGGTCGTCGATGTCGGTGACGTTCTGTACGTACCGCACGGTGTGGCCGGCGTCGCGCCAGTACCGCTGCACCAGGTCGAAGGTGAGATATGTGGCGATGTGCCCTAGATGGGCGGCATCGTAGGGCGTGATGCCGCAGACGTACATCCGCGCTGGGTTATCAGGATCGGGCAGCTGCGGCCCCGCGACGCGCAGTTGCTGGGAGGCAGAGTCGAACAGCTTCAACGGCTCGAGTGAGGTGGGAGCGGGCAGGGCAGGCAGGGGCGGCGAGGGCCAAGAGTCCATGCCCACCAGGCTAACCGGCGATCCCTTGGTGGCGCGGCTTTTTGCTTGCAGTAGTAGCGTAGTTAGCGCATCTAATCGCCGGCATGCCCCTGTGCGTCGAGTAGCTCCTGACAGGCCTGCCGTAGCTGTTCCAGGGGCGCATCTATGCTCTGACGCACTATCTCCACCGAAATTCGGAAATATTCATGCGATAGGAAATTTCGGATATCCACGATGTCCCGCCACGGCAGTGCGGGCTTAGCGTCGGTTATTTCTTGCGGCAAAGAGTTCACCGCTTCACTGATGACGACCAGGTTGTACAGCACGGCTTGGAAAGCCAGGTTCTCATCAAGTGGAACACCGGGAGGTGCAGAAGCTTTGAGTTCACGTTCGGCGAGCTTGATGCGCTGCACGGCACAAAGGATGTCATGCAGCCGGTCATGTACATGCCGTGGCGGGCGATCGGTCACAGCGGCACAGCTTCAGCAAGAGCCCGTTGCGCGATATCTGGCCGCAACAGCTGGGCGGTGGCGATATCGATGTTCTCTCCCGCAAGGTCGCTGATTTCGCGACGTAGCCGGATAAGTGGCAGCACTCCGCTGTGTTGTACATCGAAATCCACGAGCACATCCACGTCGCTACCGGGCTGATCTTCACCGCGAGCGACGGAACCGAATATCCGAATGTTAGTAGCGCCGAGACGGCGTGCGGCCTTATGTATATCGCGGCGGTAACTCCGAAGTTTACGCATGCGTGGGCTGCGAGGATCGACCTTAGTTGCCACCGGGGTGGTGGATAAGCACAGCTGACGTCCTGCCGCTGCCAAAATGCGTTCCAGGGTACGGACCGATGGTGAAACAATGCCCGACTCATAGCGGGCCAGGGCTGGCTGTGAAGTGCCGGCACGGCGCGCTAAAGCTACCTGGGCGAGGCCTGCCGAAACTCGTGCCTCCCGCAGTAGTGATGCTGTGATCATAGTGCAACCATACCATTAGAGGTATGGTTAGCCTAACCGTCGATCCCACTTATCGAACGTGGTTCGGACAAACTGCGGCAGGCGATACTCGCGTCAGCTCATGCCCGGGGCACCGGGGCGTCGTGAACCGTAATCGAGTACAAACGCAGCCGGGAGAGCACCCCAGGGCGTCACACTGTCGCGCCAGGGGCTCTTGCGCTCCGATGCCGACCGCAACCCGGCTACCTGTCCGTACTCTGCTATAACGTCACGGGTAACCACCGACGCCAGCCCCGAGACTCTTACCGATGTTGAAGTGGTGGGGTGGTCTCAGCTGCTACCAGCGTGCCCAGGCCCAGTGCCGTTACCGGGCGGACGCCATTCTGTCGCGAATGCGCCAGGTGCGGCGGCTTGGGCCCCACTGACGGCGCTTCGGTGCGGTGCAACAGGTTCCGGCGGCTTCTTCTCTTGCAGCAGGACCTCAGCCAGGTTCGCCCCGGGATTGCCATAGTTACGCTGGTGCCGCGCCTCGTTGCATCGCCCGGCGTACTGCATGAGTTCAGCAGGCAGATGCAGCACTGCTTTCACCTGGGGCGCATGCTGCGCCAGTGTCATGAGCAGGTCCAGCAAAGCATTCGGAGTTACTTCATCATCGGTGGGCCGTTGGGACAGGATTACCGACAGCGCACCAGTTTTCCCCGTAGGGCTTCCAGTTCCCGTGACCACGTCATGCGCAACTGCTCATAAGCCCCCGCAGGCACCACAGGCTCGCTAGAGCCGGTGACGACGGAGACATCCACCATCAGTCGGGTTAGCTCCGGGTCCTCGAGCGATGCCGTCCCGTACACCACACCCTCCTGCGTGCGTAGTACAAACAGCTGTTCGGGCCACGGGGCTTGGTTTGATGCTTCAGCCTGGCGCTCCGTCGATGGTGTGGTCGGGGCGTCGAGTTCTCGTGGAGCAGCCACCCCAGCTCTCTGCTCGCGCTCGTGCTGCCGATGGTGCGTGGCGTTTCGACCGCGGGGCAGCAACCCACCGTAGGGTCCGCCGAGAATGAGATCTGAGCGCTCAGGGTTCCTATCAAGCCAGTTAAGCTGCCTTGGGCTGAGGTGGCCCCTATGGCTTTCTGCTATCACGCGAGCGGCGACAATGTGCTGCTCGGGAGTGACACCGCCGGGCCAGCTGAGACGAAGGGCTGCATTGATTTCGGCGGCAACGCGTTCCAGCTTAGCTTGTGTCTGTTCGCCCCTGAGCTCACGCAGCTTCGCAGCTTGTCTCGGAAACCAGTTTGCCATTGCAGGATCATAAGACATTGTCAGCGTCTCAGCGGCGCGAACTCGACAACGACGTGCCCGAAGTGAGCTCAGAACAGCGGATACGGCAGCACCGGCCAACCCGGAGTGGGCTGGGGGAACCGGCTATCCCGGAGTAGCTGGCGTATCCGATCGGTGAGCGCGGCACGCTCAGCTGCGTCCAGGTAGGGCTCCAGCTCGGTGCCCAGGGCGCTCCGGAGCTCTGTGTCCAACCGTTTGAGCACGTCGATGATCTCGTCGGGCAGGGGTTCGCCCGCCCAACCCCACAACATAGTACGAAGCTTGAGTTCTGGGTGAAATGAAATGCCGTGATCAATGGCCCAGAGCCGACCTGCCGAATCGCTAAGCAAGTGGCCCGCCTTGCGATCGGAATTGTTGATTATCGCGTCGAACACAGCCACCCGCGCTAACCGATTATCTGCTGCGTGGCCCACCACAACCTGTTGTTCCAAATCAGCGCCCGAATCTTCGCCATCGGCAACAATAGTGCCGCGCGCCACTGCCTTCCAATCGGCCGGAAACTGTGTGGACGCAAGCACGCCGACTAGTGGCGGCCGGTCGCAATGTTCGATCCACAACTGGCACGATCCCGCCCCGAGCGGCCCATCTCGCAGCACGGTAGGCGGGACAAATCCCCACCCCAGACTCGGTCTACGACGTATGCCGCAACCTCGCGTAGGGCCAACTGGGCATCAGGAAAATCCCAAAGTGGCCGCTCACCCGCGATCGGCTTGTACACACAACGCAGCACGGGCTTTTGAGCCTGCTCTTGCGTCTTGCCCCGAGAGTCAGCGGCAGAGACTTCCGCTATGAACACCGCGTTGTTACCCGTAACAATCTGCTTCTTCAGCGTTAGCTCCCCGACAGCTAGCTGCTCAGCAATATCAAGCCCAGCGGTCGACACCGACAACTGGGCGTCGGCAGCGTTATCGGAGCTCATCGACCGCGCGGGCGATACCCGTTCCGCCGAGGGCAGATATGACCCGTGGTGTCCAACGGTTGACCGCATAACGGGCACGGCAGCCGCCCTGCCATTACCACCTGCATCGCACGCTCAATGAAGGCCCGTGCCTGAGCAGGGGTTAAGCGCACCCGCAGCAGATCTCGTTCATTATCTGGAAGGTCGTCGGAGCCCGCAGCCAAGGCCTCTACCAGCACCGTATGGGCGGCGGTGTCCCAGATCAGACTCAGCGCACCCACGCGGAACTCTTCCTCTACCGGACTTGCCATTGGTTCATGATCCACTAGCTCGGCCACGTCGGAGGGCACCAAAGCACCGAGTCGCTTACTGGCCTCAGCTAAAAGCTCCCCCAAACGCTGTGCCAGCAGCGCAACCTGCGCTTTCTCCAACGCGACGCTCACCACACGCTGATCCTGTACAGCCTGAAGGTAAAATTCGCGCTCGCCGGGTTGGCCAACGGTCCCCACGATGAACCGAGTCGGCTCCTCAAACGTAAATACCTGACGTGCCATACCTTGACCCTACTAAGAGGCTGTCGGAGAACTTCGCGTACCTGCTGCGCGGCGACCAGACGCCGTCTGGCTGCGTTGTCGGAAATTCAAGGTAGAACACCGCTACCTGGAATCCCTCCGCCTTGCCATCCATCCACCTGGACCGCCGCTCGCGACGGAGGAAGTCCCCGACAGCCTCTAAGTAGATCCCGATGTTTTCCCAAACTCAAGCAACTGTGCCCCTGAATCATTGAGTCGGAGGACATATGGCCGCTCCGCGGTGAATCGCACTACCGTGGCGGCCGCATTCCTTACAGTGATGCGCTGAAACATGTCCAAGTGCAAACCAAGTACGTCGGCGAGGATCGCTTTGATTACATCCTCGTGACTGCATACAAGCCAAGCCGCATCGGATCCATGTTCGATCTCGACCCGGCGCTGCCAGTGACGAATGGCCGCCGTGGCTCGAGCTTGCATGTCCGCAAGCGCTTCACCACCTGGAAAAATAGCCGTAGACGGATAATGCTGCACCGTTTGCCATTGAGGCTGGGCTTGGAGTTCGATTAGGCTCAGGCCAGTCCAATCACCATAGTGGCACTCCCCCAACCGATCGTCAGCCACCGGCTCAGGTGCCGCCACGCCGCTGAGGGCCAATGCCGCAACCGTTTCCACGCAACGCTGTAGCGGGCTAGTAACTACAGCCGCCAGCTGCGTCTTGGCCAGCCGTGCAGCAAGCTCAGCTGCCTGAGTTCGGCCGGCTTCATCTAACCCAATGCCGGGAGTCCAGCCGGCTAAGGTGCCCTCAGCGTTGAGCCGCGTTCGGCCATGCCGGACAAGCAGCAGCGTGGTCACGTTGCTGACATTACGCCCGCGGCGAGTAGCCCTGCGATGAGTAGACCTAATGGCACGCGGTACCAACTAAATGTCGCGATGCTGTGATGCGCCACAAATTTCAGCAGCCAGGCAATGGCGGCATACGCGATAACAAAGCTCACCAGCATCCCTACCAGGGTAGGAATCCACCCGACCCCAGAGCTGATGGAACCAGCCTCGCTGACGGCCTCATACAGACCCGCGGCGGTCAACGCGGGAATAGACAGAAAAAACGACAGTCGAGTGGCAGTAACCCGATCAAAGTCGAGCAGAAGGCCAGCACTGATCGTCGCACCGGAGCGCGAAACGCCAGGGATGAGCGCAATGCATTGGACGCAACCCACGATGAGTACATCCCGTAGCCGTAGATCGCGCTCCTTGCGCTGCTGTGGCGCGACCCGCTCGGCGAAAATCATCACCCCACTCCAAACCACCAGCGCGGCGGCAATCACCCACAGGCTGCGCAAGGAACCAGTAATGACGCCCTTTGCGGCGAAGCCGACGATGCCGATCGGAATTGAACCAGCAACGATGTACCAAGCAAAGCGGTAGTCAAAGGTGCCGCGCGTCAAGGCACTGGCCACCCCTACGCACCAAGCGCGGGCAATCCGAAAAAGGTCGGTCCAAAAGTACACCAGCACGGCCGCGATTGCGCCAACCTGAATGATAGCCGTGAAAGCTGTCACCGAAGGGTCATTGACTCTCAGACCCAGCAGCTTTTCAGCGATGGTGAGGTGCCCGGTAGAGGAGACGGGCAGAAACTCCGTCAAGCCTTCAACAATCCCTAGGACGACAGAATCAAAAATATTCACACGCACCCGCTTCTGCGATTCACATCAGACAACTTGTGTCATCTTGTCGCAAGAGTTGCCTACTACTGGGAGCTCCCTAGAACAAGATGACACAAATCATCGCGGTGCCGGAAACCGAGGCCAGCGCACGGAGTACGGTCGGCGGACATGAGCATGGCGCAGAGAACTGTGGGCAACAGCGGATTGAGTGTCTCTCGGCTTGGCCTTGGCACCATGACATGGGGAGCCGAAAATGACGCCGAGGATGCCGCCGCTCAGCTGATCATGTTCACCGAAGCCGGCGGCAACCTTATTGACACTGCCGACGTCTACACCGACGGTGCCAGCGAAGCCCTATTAGGGAGCATGATCGGTTCGCACCGCACCGCTCTGGTTAACCGTGATGCTGTGGTGCTCGCTACCAAAGCCGGGATCGACCCAAGTTCACCGCGCCGCCGCAATGCGTCTCGAGGGCACCTGCTGCAAGCATTAGACGCTTCACTGAATCGATTGGGCACCGATTACATTGACTTGTGGCAACTCCACGCCTGGGACGATGTAACGCCGCTGGCTGAGACGCTCTCAGCTGTGGACATCGCGGTAAGCACAGGGCGCGTTCGCTATGTTGGACTATCGAACTACTCGGCCTGGCAGTTATGCGCCGCCACTACCCGGCAGCTGTGTCTTGGTGGCAGCCCGATCGTGGCGGCACAAGCGGAATACTCACTGCTGGAACGCTCCCCTGAGCAGGACCTGCTACCCGCGGCGAAGCACTCTGGCGTTGGCCTACTTCCCTGGTCGCCGCTGGGGCGAGGGGTGCTCACCGGAAAGTATCGAGACGGCGCCCCTCCAGGATCGCGGGGCGCGTCGGAGCAGCTGCAACCGTTTGTTTCTCGTTACCTCAACGAGCAGTCAGCGGGGATTGTAGAGGCGGTAGCAACAGCCGCGGAGGGTCTTGGCGTGTTACCAGCAGCGGTAGCACTGACGTGGGTACGGGATCGTCCTGGGGTAACAGCACCCATTGTGGGAGCGCGCACGGCGGCACAGCTCAAAGCCACGTTGAGCAGTGACGAGTTGAGCCTGCCGGAAGAAATTCGCACCGCGCTCGAAGATGTTTCAGCGCCCAGGCCAGCTTAGGTTTCCTCGGACATGACTTCGTCTAGCCGGTAGAGCAGTTTGTCATCGGCGGCAAGCGCAAAGGCTAGCTCCGGGTCGGCATTCAGCAGCACCGGTGTATTGGTCTGGTTTACCAATACCACTCCGTTAGCCGGATCGATCTCGTCGACATCATCGAGTGCCGCGAGCGTGCCGTCACCTGCGTCAATCAGCGCGTAAATCGCCTCGCCAAGGCCGCTAACGTTAGGCAGGTTTGCGCTGCTGATCCCAGCGCGCATCTGAGCATCTCGCGCGGCGTGCATCACCGCATTGGGATCACTAATTACATAGTCTCGGCGCTGCCGAACGCAAATTAAAGTCTCGGCCTGAGATGCACCGGCGTGCTGTTCGATAGGAAGCACACCGGCCCGTCGAGACGCGGCCGTTTGAGCAACCATTCCAGTCAAATCTTCATCAGTCAACAACGGCGCCATTACGGTATGGGACGCCACCCCCGAACGACCCAATGTTGGTGGAGCTACTTGAGCGGCCCCGTCGGGGTCGATGTATTCGCAATCCCATGGAGTGACTTCATCGTAGGTTTGGTTCACTAGATCGTCATAATGCACGCTGGCGTTATTCAGCGTGGTGTATGCAACCCAAATCTCTTCGTCGGTAGCGACCGATGACTTCAGAACGGCTCGATGATGGCGAGCGGCTCGAATCACCGCATCCAACGCGGCGTCGATATCAGCTTCCGTCGCCATGAGTCGGCCTCCGAAGAATCACAAGCGGTTGATGGAACTACAACTATCAGCTGCGGCCGGCAAGTGGAAGCCCGCTTGAACGCACGCCGACACCGAAGCGTAGCCCCTGCACGCTCGCCCGTTCATCCACACCACGGAATAACGTAGGAAAGCCAAGGTCAGCTGGCAGCCGCAGCGGCTAGGATCCGTACACACTATGTCTAGCAGTAACAATGACTTTGCGTCTGTCAGCTATGACATTTACCAGCGACTGACACGGCTCGATCTGCCCTCATGACAGCACCGATGCCGGGCTTAACGCTTGAGTCCAGGTAAAACCTGCCGCACGGGTGATACGGGCAAGCTCGTGCTGGCCCTTGCCGTTTGGATGGAAGAAGTCGAAGTTGCTCAGCAGCTCGGCGCCGAATTGATGGTTGAACACAGCGTTATTATCGAATTTGCAGTTGCGTCCATACGAGGTACACAGCTGCCCGAGCACACCGTTGTAATCAGCTACCCTCTGTCGAACGCGGTCGCGGCGGGCGTTGTCCGCAGGGGCTGTCGAAGTTGGGTTGGCGAGCAGGCTTTGACAGATTTTGCTAATGCGCCACGCGCTCCGTGCCGCAAAGTTTCCGTGCCCAGCATCCCAAACTGAGGGGTATTTAGTTTTCCGGACAGGTTATTTTATGTTTTTTCGGTATTCGTTTTCGATGTGTTGTGGTGTTTGGTAGCCGAGGCGTGAGTGGAGTCGTTGCCGATTGTAGAACACTTCGATGTATTCGGCGATTCC